>JASHQJ010000244.1 GCA_030037595.1 Candidatus Binataceae bacterium | reverse complement strand
ATTGCGCGCTGCTACGCCCCGTGCCGAGAGGCCAGTTGCTCACGATCGATTCGATGGTCGAGGGTGTGCACTTCAAGATCGGATGGGGAACTCCGGAGCAAGTCGGAGGGCGCGCGCTTGCCGTAAACCTCAGCGACATCGCGGCGATGGGCGGAACTCCGACCGCCTGCGTGGTCAACCTCGCCATTCCCAGAACCGCCGCGATGCCGTTCCTCGAGAGGCTAAATCATGGTCTAAGGCGGGCGGCGCGCGGCGCCGGCGTCGATATCGTTGGCGGCAACATCACCAGCGCGCGCGAATTGGCGATCACGATCGCGCTGCTCGGTGACGCCGGCGTTCAGGTGATGCGCCGCGATGCGGCGCGCCCAGGCGACGATATATTCGTGACCGGGACGTTGGGCGATGCCGCGCTTGGATGGCGAATCCTGGCGAACGAGGTTCGCGCGCAGCGCCGTGCACGAAGATTCCTCGTGAATCGGTATCTCGCGCCCACTGCACGGCTCGGAGCTGGCGCGAGACTCGCTCGTCTGCGGCCTGTTCCGGCGGCGATCGACATCAGCGACGGACTCTTGCAGGATCTTTCGCACGTTCTCGATTCGAGCCGAGTCGGCGCCGATCTCGATGAAAGCAAGATTCCGCTCTCGACCGGATATCGTCTGGTTGCGCGCGACGATTTGTCTCACGCGCTGACCGGCGGCGAGGATTACGAACTGCTGTTTTGCGTTCGAACGGGCCTCTCCGATCGCGAGCTTTCACGCCGCCTCGGCGTGCGCGTGACACGGATCGGCAGTATCCGCCGCGGACGCGGAGTTCAACTGGCGCACATGAAGCTGCCGGCTTCGGCCGGATACGACCAACTGCGAGGCTGATGGCGCGCCAATGTTGCTCTTCCTTCTGCCCTACATTGTGGTTGCGCTGGTGCTGATGAGTGCGATGCTGGCCGCGTCGGAAACAGCGATCTTCTCTCTCGTCCGGCTCGAGCACACGCGCGAGCAGCTCCGGACGGCTGCGCGGCGCGCGGTCGAGCGCCTGATGCGGCGGCCGGTCGAGTCATTGGTCGTGATCATCGGACTGAACGAAGCCTGCAACATCTTCGCCGAGTGCCTCGCGACCATCTTCCTCATCCTCTGGTTTGGCGCGCGGATCGGGCCGTATATCGCCGCGCCGCTGATGTTCGTCGTGGTGCTGATCATCTGCGACATCACGCCCAAGACATTCGCACTGGCCTTTCCCGGCCTCTTCGCGACGCTGACGGCGCGGCCGCTCGCGATCATCACCGACGTCGTGCATCCGGTCGCAAAGTACTTTGCACCGCTCCAGGAGGCGCCGAAGCCCGAGCCCGTTTCAGAGAGCGAATTCAAGGCGCTGCTTCGGATCGGCGAGGACCAGGGGCAGGTCGAAGCCGAGGAGCGTGCGATGATCAACCGCGTATTCGATTTCGGCTCGCGCCGCGCGTCCGAGGTGATGACGCCGCGCGAGCGGATTTTTATGCTGCCGATCGAGTTTCCGCCGGCACTGCTGATTGCGGAAGTCGCGCACGAAAATTTTTCACGGGTGCCCGTTTACCGTGACAGCCCGGACGATATCGTTGGTATCCTCCACGCCAAGGATCTCGCCGCGCGCCGTCTGGATCCCACTCTGCCGCGTATCGATCGCTTGCTGCGTCCGGCGTATTTCATTCCGCCGGGCAAACCGCTCAGCGATCTGTTCGACGAGATGCGCCGCGGCCGCTTCCAGATGGCGCTGGTGGTGAACGAGTACGGAACACTGCTGGGGTTGGTTACGCTCGAAGACTTGCTTGAAGAACTGTTCGGCGAGATCCGCGACGAATTTGATATCGAGGTGCCTGAGCTAACGAAAATCTCCGACAACGAGTGGACTGCCTCGGGCGCAATCGATCTGGCGAAACTCAACGCCGAACTAACGCCTGCAGCTCCGATTCCCGCGGCTGGAGGCCGCACGCTCGCGAGCGTGATCCTCCGCCGGCTCGGGCGCGTGCCCCGCGTCAAGGAGCGGCTCAAGCTCGGAGATTTCGACGCCACGGTGGAGCGCGTGCGCGGGGCGACTGTCGAACTGGTGAGGCTCCATCGATGATCGTCGCTGCCGTAGGCGCCGCGCTCATCGCGTGTATCGCGATCCAGGCTTTCTTCGCCGCGAGCGAAATCGCGCTGGTCTCGGCGGACGAGCTCAAGGTGCGCGCCGAGAGCGAGCGCGGCTCGAAGCGATCGACGATGCTCGGGCGGTTGCTCGAGAGCCGCGATAGGATAGTGGCACTTACACTCACCGGGGCCAATCTCGCGACGGTTTGCGCCGCCGTGCTGCTGACCGCGTTCCTCAGTCGCTATGGGCCGCGCAGTTCATTCCTCGCGCCGTTCATCCTCACGCCCGTCACGCTTCTGCTCGGCGAGTCGATCCCGAAGCTGCTGACGCTTCGCGATCCGCATCGCTACGCGTTGTTAGCGGCGCGGCCGCTTAGACTGCTTGCGTCCGTTCTCGCGCCGCTGCTCGGCTTTGAGACTGTAATCAGCCGGATGCTGCGCCGAGTCGTGGGCGTGCCTGCCGACGTGCAGAGCGTGTTTCTGACGCGCGAGGACCTGATGCGTCTCGCGCGCCGTCCGCAGGATTTGGCGGCAGCGCCCGACGCTATCCAGCCGGTCGAGCAGCAGATGATCAGCCGCATCTTTCGCTTCTCGCGCGCCGGCGCGCGCAAGGCGATGGTCCCCCTGGTTCAGGTTGACGCGGTGCCCGAGGAGACCACGCTCGCCAGCGCGATCGAGGCCGTGCGGCGCGACGGCTTCAGCCGGATCCCGGTTTTCCGCCGCCGTATCACCGATATCGTCGGCGTCGTGCACGTCTTCGATCTGCTGCAGGCACCGGACCTGACGCGCCCGGTGAGCGAAGTAATGCGCAGCGTCAGCTACTTTCCCGAGTCGATGCCGCTCGATGAGGCGCTGGTCGCGATGCAGCGCACGGGCGAGAACCTGGCCGTGATTGTCGACGAGTACGGCGGCGCGTCGGGTATTCTCACGCTCGAGGATCTGCTGGAGGAGATCGTCGGCGAGATTCACGACGAGCATGATCTTGCCGAAGAGGTGGCGCGCGTTGCCGGACCGCGCTCGCTGCTCGCGATGGGGCGCGCCTCGATCATCGAGTTGAACGATCGCTTCGGCCTCAAGCTCCCCGAGGGCCATGAGTATGCTACGATCGGTGGGCTCGTGGTCGAACGCCTCGGTCATATTCCCAAGCCCGGCGAACAACTGAACGCCGGCGATATCACGATCACCGTCACCCGCGCCGATGCTCGCGCGGTCAACGAAGTCGCACTGCTATTGCCGCAACCGCTTCGGCCGGAAATTCTGAAGCGGCGATGACTCCGCGGCATATCGGCGAGATTCTGAAGGCCGTGGCGGCAGGCCGCGTGAGCGCCGACGCCGCGCTCGTGCAACTCCGCGATCTGCCTTTCCACGACCTCGGCTTCGCCAAGATCGACGGTCATCGGATGCTCAGGCGCGGCGTGCCCGAAGTCGTCTTCGGCCAGGGAAAATCGGTCGAGCAGATCGTCGCGATCGGCAAGCGGATCGCCGCTGCCGGCACGACCTTGATCGTCACTCGACTCGATCCGGACAAGGCGCGCGCGGTGAAGAAAAAACTGCGCGCGCTGACCTATCATCGCGAGGCGCAGCTCGGAACGATCGTACGCGAACGCCTCAAACCCGCCGGGCACGGCACCGTGATGGTTATCAGCGCGGGAACTTCCGACATTCCAGTGGCCGAGGAAGCCGCAATTTGCGCTGAGCTTTTCGGTAATCGCGTGAGGCGCCTCTACGATGTCGGAGTCGCGGGAATTCATCGGCTAACGGCGAACCTGGATGATGTGAAGTCCGCCAGCGTACTGATCGTTGTCGCAGGTATGGAAGGCGCGCTGCCCTCGGTCGTCGCAGGCCTGGTCGACAAGCCCGTCATCGCGGTGCCGACCAGCGTCGGCTACGGCACTTCGCTCGGCGGGTTGGCCGCGCTGCTTGGGATGCTGAACTCGTGCTCGAGTGGCGTGACCGTGGTGAACATCGATAACGGCTTCGGCGCTGCCCTCTCGGCCACGCTGATTAACCGGACCGGGCTCGAGCGGCGCGACTGATGAGCGCGCGCACCCCTTTGACCCAGGGCCGCGTGCGGCGCGCGATCAAGATCGGCGAGCTGACCTCGCAGGTCGGCACCAGCTACATCTGGAACCAGCTTCGCCGGCCGTTCCAGAACCAGTCGGCGCGCGAGCGCGACCTCTACGACACGCATCTTCGCAACGCGCGACGAATAGTCGAGAGTTCCAAGCAGCTTCGGGGCGCGTTCATGAAGCTGATCCAAATGTTATCGATGCGCCACGACCTGCTGCCGGGTGAAGCGCTCGACGTGCTGAGCGCGACGCAATCGAGCGTGCCGCCGATGAGCTATGCGATGATCTCCGAGCAAATTCGCAAGGAGGTGGGCAAGCGGCCGGAGCTGCTGTTCCGGCGTTTCGAGCACACCGCGTTCGCGGCGGCGTCGCTCGGGCAGGTGCATCGCGCGACGCTCAAGGACGGCACCGATGTTGCCGTCAAGGTGCAGTATCCGGGCGTCGATCAAACCGTCGCCGAGGATTTGCAGAATCTGAAACTGCTGCTGCGCGCGTTGCAGGCAGTCGGCCGCGACGTGATGCGCCAGAAAATCGACACGGCCGCGATTTACAAGGAACTCGACCTGCGCCTTCGCGAAGAGCTCGACTACGTCAACGAAGCGCGCAACATGACGGATTACGACCGCGTCCTCGACGGCGACGATGAGATCACGATTCCGCGGCCGATCAAGGAGCTATGCTCGCGGCGCGTGCTGACGATGACCTACGTCGAAGGCTACGGCCTCTCAGATGTGATGAATCCGGCGGTCGATATCGATTTGCGAGCATGGGTCGCGCGCAAGATCCACGCGCTCGCCTGGCGCCAATTGCTCGAATTTGGAATGCTGCACACGGACTTTCATCCCGGCAACTACCTTGTGAGTCATCATCCGCGCCTCGGCATGCTCGATTTCGGATCGATTCGCCGCTTTCCCGAGGCGGTGCGGAAAGCCAATTTGCAGGTGGCGCGCGCGCTCGTAAGCGGCGACGATCGATCGCTTGGCGCGGCGATGACGAAGCTTGGCTATCTCGATCGCGACCAGGACCCCGAGCCGATGGTCGAGGTCATGCATATCCTGTTTGAGCCGATGATGGTCGATCGCGCGTTCGATCCTGCCGACTATGACACTGTCGCCAAGGCGTCGAAGGTTGGCGAGATCGCCCTCGAACACAAACTGTACAAGTCGCCCGCGCACAGCGTGTTCACGATACGAGCGCTGGTCGGCCTCGAAGGCATCACCCGCGGGCTCGGCGTGAAGGCCAACTACCACAGGATATTCGCCGAATGCTTGGGCCGGATTCGCGAATAAAGCAATCGCGCGCGGCATCGATGGGCGACGCGCTCGAGCGTCATCGCGACCATCACTTTCGCCGGCTCCCGTCGCGCCGCGTCTCGGGCGAGCGTACCGCGCTCCGCTTTATCGAAGATGTCGGATTTTGTACTGCGTTTACGGCCGGCCTCGGTGTGCCGTGTCTTCGCGAGGCGATCGTAGGCGAGCGCGAGCCGGTCGCGGACGAACACATCCAGCACGACTACGGAATTGTGATGACCTGGCGGTTCAAGGACTCGCTGCCGGAGCGGCGGCTGGTTTACTACGGCAAGGTGATCGCAGGCCGCCCGAGTTTCATCGCGCGCGACATGCTCGGCGCGTTTTTGAAGCTTCGCGTTGCACCGGGGAGTTATCGCAAGCTCTACGAGCGCGGGATGCTCTCGCATTGCGGCAAGCTCGTGATGGACACGCTAACCAAGCGAGGCGCCGCCGAGACGCGCGTGCTCAAGCTCTCGAGCGGGTACGCGCAGCCCTCGAAGCGCGCCACGTTTGACCGCGCAATGCGCGAGCTGCAGGAAAAGTTCCTCGCGCTCAAGGTCGAGGAGCGCGCCGATCCGTTCTGCTACGTATGGGACACCGTCGAGCATCGATGGGGCGACGCGATGCGTGAGGCGCGAGAGCTGAGCCGCTCTGAAGCGGCGTATCGAATCGTGAAGCGCTACTTCGACGTGGCCGGATTCGGCGCCGAGCGCGGAATTGCGCGGTTGCTCGCGATCGATCCGGCGCTGGTTACGCAGGCGGCGCGGCGCCTGGAGCGCGAGCGGCTGATCACGCGGGAGTATCGAATCGACGGCTACCCCGGCACTTATGGCATCCTGAGGCAATTCGTTCAGGCCACGCCGCCCGCTTGATAGCGCCGCTGCATCCGGTTTAAACAAGATCTCCCGAATTGATTGCTGCGCGAAACTCACGCTCGCGCCCCGGAGAATTGTCGATGCCACTCGACCCGCAAGTCAAAGCCCTAATGGATCAAATGGCCGCGCTGGGCGGCCCGAAAATCGAAGAGCTGTCGGCGTCCGAGGCACGAAAGGTGATGGGCCGCGGCTTCATCGTTCCGGATGACAAGCTCGAGAAGCCCGCGCGGATCGAAAATCGCAAGATTCCCGGACCGGCGGGCGAAATCCCGGTGCGCATCTACACGCCCGAGGGACATGGCCCGTTTCCGGTGCTGATTTTTATCCACGGCGGCGGCTGGGTGATTTGCGATCTCGATACGCACGACGCGCCGTGCCGCTTCCTGACCAATCACGCGAAGTGCGTCACCGTTTCGATCGACTACCGGCTCGCGCCGGAGCACAAGTTTCCCGCGGGAGTTGAAGATTG
>JASHQJ010000243.1 GCA_030037595.1 Candidatus Binataceae bacterium | reverse complement strand
TGCCGATTGTTCTGCCACAGATGTATTTTACTTAGGTTAACTAAATCGGCAAGCGGCTGGAGAAACTATCATGACTTCGACGCAGACCTGGGACCCTGAACGTTACGCCAAGAACGCCCGCTTCGTCGCCGACCTCGGCATGCCGCTGGTCGAGTTGCTCGCGCCGCGCCAGGGCGAGCGGATCCTCGACCTGGGATGCGGCGACGGCGCGCTCACGATGAAACTCGCCGCGATGGGCTGCGATGTGGTCGGCGTCGATTCGAGCGCGCCGCAAATCGAGGCTGCGCGCAAGCTCGGCCTCGATGCCTGGGTGATGTCGGCCGAGGCGCTGAACTATGAAAACGAGTTCGACGCCGTCTTCAGCAACGCGGCGTTGCATTGGGTGAAGCGGGCTGACGATGCGATCGCAGGCGTTTGGCGAGCGCAGAAGCTTGGCGGCCGCTTCGTCGGCGAGATGGGCGGCTTCGGTTGCATCGAGAAAATTCGCTCGACGCTGATTGCCGCGCTCGAGCGCCGTGGTCTCGACGGCAAGGCCGCCGATCCGTGGTACTTCCCGACCGTCGAGGACTATCGTGCGCGCCTCGAGCGCCGCGGCTTTCGCGTCGATTACATTGCGCTCATCCCGCGTCCGACGCCTCTGCCCGGCGATGTCACGGGATGGCTCGAGACGTTCGCCGAGAGCTTCATCAAGTGTGTTGACGAGCGCGAGCGTCCTACCTTTATCGCCGAGGTTCGCGACGAACTCGCGCCGAAGCTACGCGACGCGAGCGGAACCTGGATCGCCGACTACGTGAGGCTGCGCTTCTCCGCGGTCAAACCGCTGGATCCGCAATGAGCAAGTCCGAGATTTTCGACAGCGAACTCTTCGTCCAACTCAGCGCGGGATTGCCGCGCCAGGGGCCGGGTTCGACGGAGGCGACGCGCCGCGCGTTTTCGATGGTCGAGGGACTGCCGGCGCGCCCGAAACTTCTCGATATCGGATGCGGGCCCGGTGCGCAGACGATCGATCTCGCGCGCGCGACGGGCGGTGAAATAATCGCGCTCGACAATCGGCAGCGATTTCTCGACGAAATGCTCGCGCGCGCGTTGAAGGCGGGCGTGAGTTCGCAGATCAAACCTGTCTGCCTGTCGATGTTCGAAATGGACTTTAGCGATGCGTCGTTCGACCTGATCTGGTCCGAAGCCGCGATTTACATCATGGGCTTCGCCGCGGGATTGAGCGCCTGCCGCCGCTTTCTCAAACCCGGCGGTAGTATCGTAGTGTCCGAGCTCAGTTGGTTGATCGATGATCCTCCCGCCGCTGCGCGCGACTACTGGGCGCAAAACTATCCGGCGATGCAATCATTCGATGCGAACCGGAAGATCGCCGCGGACGCCGGCTACGAGGACATCAAAACCTTCGTTCTTCCAGCCGCCGATTGGTGGGCGAACTACTACGAGCCCGGCGAGGCGCGGCTTGATGAAGTCCGGGCGTGTCATGCCAGCGAGCCTGAAGCTGTCGCTCTGCTCGACGACATCCGGCGCGAGTACGATCTTTTCCGCGCGCACTCAGACGCCTACGGCTACGTTTTCTACGTGATGCGGAAGCCTGCCTGAATGTCCGCGCAGCAGGTCAGCGGCGGAGATCTCATGTGATTGCCAACCCTCCGCCAACTGGGTTATTTCTCTGACAATTCTTTAGAGCCCACGAGGATCGCATGGACTTTTCGCTGTCGCCGAAAGCCGAAGAGCTGCGAAAGCGCGTCGCCGCCTTCATGGATCAACACGTCATGCCCGCCGAAAAGCAGGTCGAGGAGGAGATGGGCGAGAGCGGCCACGAAGAGCCGCAGATCATGAAGGACATCCGCAAGAGGGCCAAGGCCGAGGGCCTCTGGAACCTGTTCCTGCCGGATCCCAGGTTCGGTCCCGGACTTTCCAATCATGAGTACGCTCCGCTTTGCGAGCTGATGGGCCGCAGTTCAATCGGCGCGCGCGCTTTCAACTGCATGGCGCCCGATACCGGCAACATGGAAATCCTTGCCGAGTACGGCTCGGACGAAATCCGAAATCGCTATCTGAAGCCGTGCCTCGAAGGCGAAATCCGCACCTGCTTCTCGATGACCGAGCCTGACACTCCCGGCTCCGATCCGACGCAGCTCAAGACCCGAGCCGTGCGCCAGGGCGACTACTACGTTATCAACGGCCACAAGTGGTTCACGTCGGGCGCGATTGGAGCCGCGTTCGCGGTTGCGATGGTCGTTACCGATCCCGACGCGGAGCCGCATCGGCGCGCCAGCCAAATCGTGGTCCCGACCGATACTCCCGGCTTCAACATCATTCGCCCCGTGCCGGTGATGGGCCATACTGGAGGCGGCGGCCACTGCGAGATCATTTACAAGGATTGCCGCGTGCCCGTGACCAACGTGCTCGGGCGGGAGGGTGACGGCTTCGCGATTTCTCAGGCGCGCCTCGGCCCCGGACGTATCCACCATTGCATGCGTACGATCGGAATCGCGGAGCGCGCGATCGAGCTGATGTGCAAGCGGGCGAACACGCGCTGGACGCATGGCAGCCTGCTCGCGGACAAAGCCAATATCCAGCAGTGGATCGCTGACTCGCGAATCGAAGTTGACTCGTGCCGCCTGATGGTGATGAACGCGGCGTGGAAGATGGACACCGCGGGCAAGAAGGAAGCGCGCCAGGAGATCTCCATGATCAAGGTGATGTGCGCGAACATGGTGATGCAGGTGCTCGACCGCGCAATCCAGCTCTACGGCGCGGCGGGCGTGAGCGACGACTTCCCGATCGCGCGCTTCTGGCGCAACAGCCGCGCACTCAGGATCGCCGACGGTCCCGACGAAGTGCATCGCCAGACAATCGCGCGCCGCGAGCTGCGCAAATGGAAGTGATGACAGGAGCCTGAACGCAGAACTGAAAGGACGCCCGCGTCGAATCGGCGCGGGCGTTTTCATTCACTGTCAAAGAACCGCCGGAATATAATCCAGCCATGGCCGAAGAAACGATCGATCTTGCCGAGGAATTCGGCGAAGTCCGCCGCGAAGAACAACTCGACTGGACGAAGCTTCAGAACTATCTGCGCGGCAAGCTGCCCGGCGCCGACAAGCCGCTCGAGGTGAAACAGTTCCGCGGGGGCCATTCGAACCTCACCTACCTGATGCGCTTCGATGGGCAGGAATGGGTGATGCGCCGGCCGCCGTTCGGGCCGCTGCCAGTAGGCGGCCATGACATGGCGCGCGAGTACAAGGTGCTGTCGCGGCTCTGGAAGGTATTCAAACCGGCGCCGCGCGCAATGCTCTTCTGCGATGACACGTCGATCGTTGGCGCGCCGTTCTTCGTCATGGAGCGGCGCAACGGGATCGTGATCAAGAATCGCACGCCGTTTCCCAAGGAGTTGCCTACCGACCCGGCGTCGCTAACGAGCCTCTCGGAAGGATTCATCGACGCGGCCGCCGATCTGCACGGCGTTGACTACAGGGCGATTGGGCTCGAGGACCTCGGCAAGCCCGAGGGCTTCCTCGCCCGCCAGATCAACGGATGGATGAAACGGTGGGAGGCGGCGAAGACGCGCGAAGTGCCGCTGATGGAAAAGCTCGGCGCCTGGTTTATCGAGCATCTGCCGCCACCGCAGTCGCCGACGATCATTCACAACGACTTCTATCTTCACAACATCATGCTCGACGCGAAAAATCCGGGGAACGTCGTCGGCGTGTTCGACTGGGAGATGTCTACGCTCGGTGATCCGCTGGTCGACGTCGGGATCGCGCTCAATTACTGGCGCGACAAGTCCGATCCGCCCGAGCTCCTGATGGGCGAGACGCCCACGCTGATGCCTGGGTTCCTGACGCGCGATCAGCTCGTCGAGCGCTACGCGAAGCGGACTGGGCGCGACCTGAGTCACATCGCCTTCTATTGGGCGTGGGCGCATTGGAAGAACGCGACGGTGATCGAGCAGATCTATGTGCGATTCGTGCGCGGCCAGACGACTGATCCGCGCTTCAAGCAGATGGGTGGGCAGGCGCCCGCGCTCGCGCACGCCGCCGCCCTGGTCGCAAGTCGGTTGGGATTTAGAGAGTAGGCTAAGCGTTCCTCCACCATTGGTATGGGCGCCCTTTTCGGCGGGCGCCAAGTAGGCTATTCAAGGTTCTGACGCGGGTATATTCTGGCCCAGCCCGGAGGTTTTCCACCCTTGCACGCGATTAACTACGAAGCGCCATCGACAGTTGAACAGGCGATCGGCCTGCTCAAATCGCACGGCGAGAAGGCACGCCCGCTCTGCGGCGGAACCGATCTGATCATCCAGCTCCGCGCCGGAGTGCGGCGGCCCGAGTACATCATCGACGTCAAGAACATCAAGGAGATGCGGCAGATCTCGTTCGATGCGAAGAACGGACTCCGCCTCGGTGCCGCGGTCTCGTGTATCGAGATCTTCGAAAGCGAAGTGATGCGCCGCAACTATCCGGGTCTGACTGAGGCGGCGCATCTAATTGGATCGCTCCAAATCCAAAATCGCGCTTC
This sequence comes from Candidatus Binataceae bacterium, assembly GCA_030037595.1. GTDB lineage: Bacteria > Desulfobacterota > Binatia > Binatales > Binataceae > JASHPB01. The sequence continues at coordinate 1,966 of JASHQJ010000243.1, read as the reverse complement.
GGTCGGCGGCAATCTCTGTAACGGGTCCCCTGCCGCTGATTCTACGCCGGCGCTGATTGCAGTTGGCGCCCGCGCGCGGCTCGTTGGCCCCAACGGTGAGCGCGAGGTTTCGGTCGAGAATTTCGTCGTGTCGCCCGGCCGCACTGTGATCGAGCCCGGCGAGTTGCTGGTCGAATTGCTTGTGCCCGCGCCCGCGGCGCATACTGCTGACGCGTATCTCCGCCTCATTCCGCGCAATGAAATGGATATTGCAATCGTCGGCGTCGGCTCGTCGCTGACGCTCGATGGCGACAAGGTTACCGCCGCTCGAATCGGCCTCGGCGCAGTCGCAGCGACGCCGCTGCTCGCGGCCAAGGCGGCTGAATCGCTGATCGGCAAGAAGCTCGATGACTCTGCGATCGACACTGCCGCTCGCCTGGCGAGCGATCAGGCGGCGCCGATCGACGACATGCGCGGCACCATCGAATATCGCCAGCATGTCACCGGCGTGCTCACGCGCCGCACACTTTTGATTGCTGCGGAGCGGGCGCGCAAAAAATAAAGCAAATCAAATAGTCAGGAAGGACAGCGGACATGTCCAGAAAGACACTGGTCGAAACCACAATCAACGGCGAAGCCGTCGAGTTCCTGTGCGAGCCGCGCCAGAGCATGCTCGAATGCCTGCGCGATGTGCTGGAGCTGACGGGCGCCAAGGAAGGATGCCTCACGGGTGACTGCGGCGCCTGCAGTATCATGGTCAACGGGCGCGTCGTGTGCTCGTGCCTGATGCTCGGGCCGGAGGCCCAGGGCAAGAACATCACCACTGTCGAAGGACTCGCGCAGGGAACGCAGCTTCACGCGCTGCAGCAGAAGTTCCTCGAGCATGCGAGCCTGCAGTGCGGCATCTGCACGCCGGGATTTTTGATGGCGGCGAAGGGTCTCCTAGATCGCAATCCGAATCCGACCGAGGCGCAGATTCGCTACGCGCTGGCGGGGAATCTCTGCCGATGCACCGGCTACGACAAGATCGTGCGCGCGGTGCAGGACGCGGCCCAGACGCTTCGCTCGGCTGCCGCGAACGAAGGCAAGGCGGCGGCGCGCTAATCGCGGCCCATCGCAACCTGAGAGGGTTTCACCATGGAAGGATCCAACAGCAAAGGCAAATTCAAGGTTATCGGCACGCGTCCGATTCGCCACGACGGCGTTGACAAAGTTACTGGCCGCGCACGCTACGGCGCCGACTACGCTTTCCCTGGGATGCTGCACGGCAAGCTGCTCCGCAGCCCCCATCCGCACGCAAATATCAAATCGATCAACGTGGAGAAGGCGCTCGCGCTCCCAGGAGTGAAGGCTGTGGTGACGGCTGCCGATCTGCCCGAGGCCGAGAGCAAGCTCGAGCAAGCGGGTGAGATGGCGATCAATCCGCACTACCTCTCGATGAACATCCTGGCGCGCGGCAAGGTCCTCTACGATGGTCATGCGATCGCCGCCGTTGCCGCGACCAGCCCGCATATCGCCGAGGAAGCGCTGCGGCTAATCGACGTTCAGTACGAAGTGCTGCCGCCGGTCATGACGGTTGACGCCGCGATGAAGCCCGGAGCTCCGATCCTGTTGCACGACCTGCGCAACAAGGAAGCGGGCAACAAGCAGACCAACGTCGCGTCGCATCTCCAGTTCAAGCGCGGCGACGTCGAGGCAGGATTCAAGTCCGCGGACTTCGTGATCGAGCGCGAGTTCACGACCGCAATGGTGCACCAGGGGTATATCGAGCCGCACAACGCCGTCGGCATCTACAACTCCGATGGCCAGGCGACGATCTACTGCTCAACGCAGGGCGCGTTCGACGTGCGCTCGCTGAGCGCGCAGGTGCTTGGAATTCCGGTCGGTAAGATCAAGGTAGTGCCGGCCGAGATCGGCGGTGGCTTCGGCGGCAAGACGACGATCTATCTCGAGCCGCTGTCTGTCCTGCTCTCGAAGAAGACCGGCC
>JASHQJ010000242.1 GCA_030037595.1 Candidatus Binataceae bacterium | reverse complement strand
CGGCGCGACCAGGTTGTCACGGCGCTCAAAGGACTCGGCCTTGAATGCGAGTCGCCGCGCGCGACGTTCTACATCTGGGCCCGCGTGCCGCGCGGCTACACATCGAAGTCATTAACTGAACGGGTGCTGAAGGAGGCCGGGGTAGTAATCACGCCCGGCTCCGGTTTCGGTAAGGGTGGTGAGGGGTACGTTCGCTTGTCGTTAACCGTGTCAAGCGATCGGTTGAAAGAGGCTGTGGACCGAATAAAAGCGCTTCGACTTTAACGGATGCCCAATCGGGCCTTCATTGGAATAGGCAGTAATCTAGGCGATCGGGCCGCCAATTATCGAGAGGCGATTCAACGTATCGCGCAGATCCCTGACACCAGGGTCGTACGCCAATCCTCGATCTATGAAACCGAGCCGGTCGGTGGTCTGAAGGGCGCGTTCCTCAACGGCGTAATCGAAATCGAGACCGAACTGCTGGCCGATGTGCTGCTCCGCAAGCCCCTCAGCATCGAGCGCATCATTGGGCGCAAGCGCGTGCGCGGCCGCAAGCCGACGCGCGGCAAGTATCGACCGCGCATCATCGACCTCGACCTCTTGTTCTTCAACAAGGAGATCATCAAGACGCGCGCACTCGAGGTGCCGCATCCGCGGCTGCACGAGCGCAAGTTCGTGCTCGCGCCGATGTCGGAGCTCGCGCCGACGTTGATTCATCCGAAGCTCAACGTGTCGATCTCCGAGCTGATGGCGCATCTCAAGTCGCCCTATCGGGTCACGCTGGCGCGCGCCGATCTTCTCCGGCCGCCGGTGCCAGCCGCGCGGCGCGAAGTTCTCGTTCGATAATTTTTTGGTTTACAAACTTATCGCGGCGGGCGCGACGCCCGCCGCGAACCCTGAACTATCGACCTTGACTACGGACGAGGCGGTACGTCGAGCGCCTCCGCGATTTCCTGACTCGTGAGGTCTTCGCCGCTACGCAGCAGCCGAATCGCATGATTGGCGCGCCCGTCCTGCTCGATAAAGTCCTCGGTTAGAATCGGGTTATCGTTATGATCGTTGATGCCGTGATCGTCGAGAACCTTGGCCTGCTCGAGCCGCGTGATCAGGTTCGCGCGCTCGGCCGGAGACATCGTGGCCGCCGGTACCCAGGCTGCTTTGGTGATTTCCTGCTGAGGAACCTGGTAGCCGTTTTCGAGCTCATGCATCACTGTGTCGGCCTTGGCCGCCTGTGAGTAGAGATCCTGCCGCGCTACGGGATCAGTTGTGGGCTGCGCTGCCCTCTGGAAGTCGAGCTGCGCCGAGCGATTCAGCATCAGCACGTCGCCCTCCTCGTTGGATGGTGGAGTTTCTTGCACAGTCTGCGCGCAGGCCGTGAGCATCATTGCCATCACGGCGCATCCGATAACTGCGGCAATCCGAGCGCATGCGCGGACAGTTGATTGATTTGTCATTAGAAGTAACCTCGTTCGCATCTTTCGACCTCGCTTCGCGCGGAATGAACTCCGACGCGAGCGCGTAGTGAGACCTTGTCGTCACCGGACACCGAAAAGCCGGCGCCGCGGGATGACGCGGGCGCAACTATGCGAGCGAAAGGAGCGGCGGCGAATCGTCGCGGACGGGGCCGATCTTCAGATGCCGAAGCTGATGCGAGACTTGAACGTCGGCCTCGGCGGCGTGGATTTCGCTCTGCTCGCGCAGGTCGGGCGCGGTTACTGGCGATGCCGGCGGATCGATTCGATCCGGCGCTGGACGTGTGACGCGGTCGGTGGCGGGCACCTTCGATTGCGCGAGCGCCATATGCCGGGTCGCGAGGCGGACCGATTCATTGGCCCGGAAGTGAGAAACGTATTGATGAGCGTGGATAACCGGGAGCGTCGCGAGCATCGCGACACCTAGAACGCAGAGCAGGACCTCCAGCACACGAAGAGGAATTCGAATTCGGCGATCGCAATTCATATCGCTGGGAAAGCCCGAACCACCTATATCTCTTGTAACACATTCGTAACATTCGCGGTATCGGCCGAATCAGTCAATTCTGGGTCGCCCAAAGCAGCGCAACTCGCCTCACGCTGCTTTTGCGATATTCAGGTGAGACGAGAGACCCGGGTTATCAAAAAGCTCGAGGACGCAGAACCGGTTTCATGGGTCGAGATCAACGAAGCTATGTGGAGCCGCGATGAAATACCATAAACGACCGGCCGACTCTCCCTGCCTTTAGTAACGCAATCGTAATATGAAGCAATAATCAGCCGATAATAGGCTCACAGTCGCAGGTGCTTGTTATCGAGTGATGTGACCGATATCGTTATGCCGACTCATGATTAGCGCTATAACCAGGAGCCCGCGGCAATTTGGCGCCATTCCGCACGGACTTGGATGCGCCATCGGCTTGCTCGTCTTTCTGGCACTGCCAACGATGGTGGTGCATCACTCGCATATCGCGTTCAGAACGCCCGAGCTGCAGCGTGAGGCGGCGCGGCACACGTTTGCGGCAGAAACCGACGCCGGTATTACCAGCCAGCTCGTTCGATCAGTTCAGCAGCATCCCGTCGAGGCCGCGGCTTCGGTTTGCGCCCGGGTGGTAACAACTGGATACCCGATCGCGATTGCGACTCCGCGGCTGCCGCGTCTCTACAGAAGGCTTAAGCAACCGCCTCCTGGTTCTCTCGATCCGTTTCAGCACGATCTCGTTTAGCGGCTGACTCGACGGATGCTGTTGCGATCCTAGCGATTAAGACGGCATCCAGGGCCACAACTGCGGCGATTGCCGCAAACCGACTGAATCGAGGTCTCGTTTGCTGTGCCATCATTCTCGCTTCGCAATCCCTACGTTATCGTAGTCGGAGCGCTGATCGTTTCGCTCCTCGGCGTCACGGCGTTCACGCGGATGCCGGTGGACGTTTTCCCGAATCTCAAGATTCCGGCCGTTGTTGTTGCGACCTTCTATCCCGGGATGCCACCGCTCGACGTCGAACGCGACATCACGACGCGCTATGAGCGGTTCTTTACGCTCGGCAGCAATATCGATCATATCGAATCACGCTCGCTGCCGGGCATCAGCATCATCACCGTTTATCTGCAGCCCGGAACGGACGTGGATGCCGCCGCCGCGCAGCTCGCGACGCTCGCGATGGCGGACCTCGGTGTGCTGCCGCCGGGCACTCTCCCGCCCCTGGTGCTCAAGTACGACGCATCGTCGCTGCCGGTTTTGCTGGTGACGGTGGAGGGCAAGGGTTTCACTCAGACGCAATTGGAAGACACCGCCCGCTATACGGTGCGCACCCAGATGGCGACCGTGAGCGGCGCCTCGATCCCGCTGCCGTTCGGCGGCAAGTTCCGCCAGATCATGGCCTATGTTGACCGCAAGGCGCTGCAGGTGCGCGGGCTTAGCATCAATGACGTCGTGAACTCGCTCAACGACACCAACCTGATCCTGCCGGCCGGCGACGCGCAAATCGGCACCACCGACTACTACGTGTACTCGAACAGCATGGTGCCGGACATCGACGAGCTGAAGCAGGTGCCGGTCAAAGTCGGGGCGGGTCAGGTGCCGGTGATGCTTGGCGACGTGGCGAAGATCCAGGACGCGTCGCAGATCCAATACAACGTTGTGCTGATCAATGGCCAACCATCGGTTTATATCCCAGTGCTGAAGCAGCCTGGCGCCAACACGATCTCGGTGGTGGAAGGCGTCAAGCAATTGCTGCCCGAGGTGGTCGGCGTTCCGGCCGGGATGCACCTCAAGGCGATCTTCGATCAGTCGGGTTATATCCGCGACGCGGTTCACGCGCTCGAGCATGAGGCGGTATCGGGCGCGGTGCTGGCTGCAGTTGTGATCCTGATCTTTCTCGGCAGCTTCCGCTCAACGCTCGCGATTTTTCTCTCGATCCCGCTTTCGATCCTCGCCGGCGTGTTCGGACTCTTCATCGGCGGCCAGACGATCAATATCATGACGCTCGGTGGCTTCGCGCTTGCGATCGGGCGCCTCGTTGACGACTCCGTAGTCGTGCTCGAGAACATCAACCGCTATCTCGCCGAGGGCGCCGAGCCGAGCGTCGCCGCGCGCACGGGCGCCGAGGAAGTCGCGCTGCCGGTGCTGGCCTCAACGATCACCACGATCATCGTGTTCTTCCCGGTGATGTTCCTGTTCGGCGTTGCAAAGTACATGTTCACGGCGCTCGCGCTCGCGGTGGTGCTGTCGATGCTCGCGTCGTACGTAGTGGCGATGTCGATCATTCCGATCTTCTGCGCGCGATTCCTGACCAAGGAAGAAGCAATTTTGATCGAACGCCGCGAGAATGTGGACACGAGCGACGCGAAAAAGGAAAGCGATGACTGGCCTGGTCATCGGGTCTTTTTCGGGGCGTTCAACCGCGCCTACGAGCGGATGGCGCTTTGGTACGAAAAGACGCTGGAGAGCGCACTCAACCACAAGATCGCTGTGATAGCAGTGCTGCTGCTGCTGTTTCCCTTGAGCGTGCTGATGTTTCCGCGGCTCGGCACGCAGCTCTTTCCGGACACCGACGCCGGCAAGTTCACGATTAATATCCACGCACCTCTCGGCTCGCGTATCGACGTGACTGAATCGTTGACGCGGCAACTCGAAGCACTGATTCGCGAGGTGATTCCCTCCTATGACCTCGACATGATCGTGTCGAACATCGGCCTCGAGCCCAACCTGTCGGCGATCTACTCGACCAATTCAGGGCAAGACACGGCGCACGTTCTGATCAGTCTCAAGGACCCGCATCGGATGCCGACGCGCTACTACATGGACAAGCTCGGTCGGGTGCTCCCGGAACGTATCCCCGAGCTGCAGGCGTTCTTTTCCTCCGGCTCGATCATTGACGCTGTGCTAAACTTTGGATCTCCGGCGCCAATCAACGTGCAGGTCAGTGGACAGGAGTACGTCAGCACGTTTGCCTTTGCGCGCAAGGTGCAGAACGTGATTCGCGGCCTCCCGGAGGTCGCGCAGGCGTATATCCCGGAGGAGGCCGGCTACCCGACTCTCGACGTCAAGGTTGATCGCCTCAAAGCCGGACGCCTTGGCCTCACCCAGCGCGACGTGATCACGAACGTGATCACCGCGCTCACCTCGAACCAGATGATCAAGCCATCGATCTGGATCGACCCCAAGACCGGCAATGATTACTACCTGACAGCTCAGTATCCACTGACCGATATCGAGTCGATCGAGAGTCTGCAGAACATCCCGGTGCGCAGCTACCAGGGCGATGAGCGGGGGCATGCCAACTCGCTGCTGCTGCGCGATGTGGCGACGATCGTGCCCGAGCGCCATCCGGCCGAAGCTGATCACTACAACGTCCAGCGCGTGGTTGACGTGCTGGTCGCGCCGCGCGACGGCGATTGGGGCGGGACGGTAGATGCGATCCGCAACGCGCTTAAGCCGCTCAAGGCTCCGTCGGGTATTCGAATCGCGTATCGCGGCTCGGTCGCCGCCATGCAGAAATCGTTTTCGAGTTTTGGCTTCGGCCTCGGGATGGCGGTGGCGCTGCTGTACCTGGTAATGGTCGCGCAATTCCGCTCATTCCTCGATCCATTCATCATTATGTTTGCGGTGCCGATGGGACTAATCGGCGTGGTGTGGACGCTCTACTGCACCAGCACCACGCTCAACATCGAATCCTTCATGGGCATCATCGTGATGGTCGGAATCGTGGTGTCGAACTCGATCCTGCTGGTCGATTTCGCCAATCAGCGACGACTCAAGGGCCAGCCGCTCCGACGCGCCGTAGTCGAGTCCGCGCGCATCCGCATGCGGCCGATCCTGATGACGGCGCTTGCGACGATCGTCGGCCTGATGCCAATCGCGCTCAAAATCGGTGAAGGCTCGGAGGCTTCGGCGCCGCTTGCGCGCGCCGCGGCCGGCGGACTTGCGGTTTCTACCGTGCTCACCCTGTTTCTGGTGCCTGCCATTTACGAACTATTGTATCAGCGCAGGGAGGGCCAATAGGTGAGGGCGTTAAGGTTTGCTGCTCCCTTCCTTGTGTGTGCCGCTCTCTCGATCGCCGGCTGCGGAGGAGGTTCCGCGCCCGCAGCCGTCGGCAACTACGTCCCTGCCGTGCCTGTCATCCAGCCGCAGCATCATGACGCCGTGCTCACGCTCACGCTGCCGGGCGACCTGGTCGGCTTCTATGAAGCGTCGCTCCATTCTAAGGTGACCGGCTACCTGAAGCACATCTACGTCGATAAGGGCGACTGGGTCAAGAAAGGCCAGGTGCTCGCCGATATCGAGGTGCCGGAACTCGACCAGAACCTTGCGCGCGCTCGCGCGAACGAGGACATGGAGCGGCTCACCTACCAACGCCTGAAGCGCGTGCGCGACTCGGACAAGCGCCTGGTTGCCCAGGAAGATGTCGATATTGCCGCGAGCAAATATGAGCAGGCGAAGGCTGACGCCGGTGCGCTCGAAACGATGGTCGGCTACACGAAGATCATCGCGCCGTTCGACGGTGTTATCACAGGCCGCTTCGCGGATCCGGGCGCGCTGATCCGCGCCGGTGGCGGCGACTACGGGCTTAATGCGACCGCGGCCCAGGTAAGTCCCGATGCGACCGAGGGTGCGGGAGGTCATCGCGAAGGTGGCGGCCCGATTCTTACGCTCGCGGATATCGATCAGCTGCGCACATATATCTACGTGCCGGAGGAAGAGACGCCGCTGATCCGCCGCGGCATGTCGGCCAAGCTGACGTTCAAGGAATTTCCGGACCGCACCTTCACCGGACATGTCGCGCGCTATGCCAACGCGCTCGATTTGACGACGCGCACGATGCTCACAGAAATCGATATCGACAATCCGGCCCGCAAGCTCTATCCGCGGATGTACGCGACGGTGACGCTGGATTTGGCCGATCATCCGAACGCGATCGAGATTCCGCCCTCGGCTGTGGATTTGGCGCACGGGCAGCCGTACGTGATGGCCGTGCGGGACGGCAAGCTGGTGCGCCTGCCGGTGACGACGGGATTCAACAACGGCAGCCTGATCGAAATAACCTCGGGCCTGAGCAGCGCCGAGCAGATCGTTGCGACGCTGAGCCCGGCCTTCTCGGAAGGGGAAAAGGTGTACCCGGTCATGAGCGCGTCCAACGGCCGGGAACATTCAAACGATCCTAACGCTTCCGACTGAAACGCCCGACCGGAGTACTTATGAAAGATCGCACATCCACGATGCGGATTCTTGCCGCGGCGTTGGGCGCGGCGCTGCTCGCGTGCGCGCCGGCGCGCGCGGCCGATGCTCCAATCACGCCCGGCGCGGAGCTCTCGCTCGATCAGGCAATTCAGATCGCACTGACGCATCATCCGCGGCACATGGAGGCCGCGTCGCAATCGAGCGCCGCGAACGAGGAAGTTGGCGTTGCGCATGCCAACCTGCTGCCGCAGGTGCTCAGCGTGACCGAATACTTGGGCGCGACACACAATGCGATCGGCAACACCAGCTATCTCACCTTCGCCGGACTGCCGCGCATCACGGGCACAAATCACGGCGCGCCGCCGGGAGTAGCGCAGGGTTTCGTGCCCGACAACAACTACCTCGCCGGAGTTTCGATCTCGCAGTACTTGTACGATTTCGGCCATACGCGCGGGCTTATCGATGAACGCACGGCCGAATTCGCCGCCGCGCGCGCGAATCAGCGAGTCACCGATCTCGAGCTCGCGTACGCAGTGAGCAAGGCCTACTTCGACCTGCTTGCAGCCGGGCAGGACGTCAACGTCTATCAGAAAGCAGTGGACCAGCGTCAGGAGCATCTGCACGAAGCGCAGGTTTATGCGCGCGCGGACTTAAAGCCTGAGATGGACGTCTATCTGACCAAGGCCGATCTCGCGCGCGCTCAGCTCGACCTCGTGCAGGCGCGCAATGGCTCCGACGATGCGAAAGTCGCGCTCGACAATGCGATGGGACTCACCGACACGGCGCCCGCTTATCACCTGCGCGATCAGATGGGCTACGAGCAAATCACCGTCACGTTGAAAAATCTGCTCGATACCGCTTCCGAGCAACGGCCTGACCTGGTGATGCTGCGCGCCGAGGCCCAGGCCGCAGGCGCCAAGATCGTCCAGGCGCGAAGCGGTTATTTTCCGAGCGCCTTCGCGACTGGGGCCTACTCAGCGCTCGGTACCGGTACGCCAGCGATCAACAACTATGACCTTGGAATTGTGCTCTCCTGGCCGCTCTTCAACGGCTTTGCCACTGAGCACCAGGTGGCCGAGGCGCGATACCAGGAGAAAGCGATCCAGCACTCAATCGAGGATCTGGAGCAGAAGGTGATTCTCGAGGTGAAGAGCGCGTACCTCAATTGGTTGGCCTCGCTCGAGGCGATCAATCGTGCCCGCGACACCCTCGACGCGGCGCGCGTCGCGCTGTCGCTCGCCGAGGGGCGCTATCGTAACGGCCTCGGCAATATCGTCGAGCTCGACGACGCGCAGCGTCAGTTCACCGATGCGTCAGCGTCGTATGTCGAGTCGCTCTACGGGTTCGAGGTTGCGAAGGCGGCGGTGAACTACTCGACAGGTGAGGCGCCGGGTACAAGCTGGCGCTGAGAGTTTCCGACGAAATCGGCAAAGCTGTCATCCGGGATTTGTGCATGAAATCGGCGAAATCCGTCATCCCGAGCGAAGCGAGTCTGCGAGCGGAGTCGAAGGAGATCGTCCGCCGGGGGGGTTCCGGCGAGCGCAAACACCCCGACTGAGTACAGGCCTCCGCCGATCCAACCACGCCTCTAGGTTTCATTCACCGTGATAGCGCGGGGAAGACCGCGCGAGATCCTTCGCTTCGGCAGCCCTGCGCTCAGGATGACAAGTGGTTAAAACGCACAGATAAGATCCCCTTGCGACTCCCGCAGCCTTCGCTCGGGATGACGACAGGGAAGCGCGGATCTTTTGGAAATAACCTCGCCCGCGGCTGACGCCAGAGGCGGAAAAGAAACGCGGGCGCCCCGAGTGGAGCGCCCGCGCTGTTAGAGAGTCTCGCCCTTCCTAGTAGCGGAACTCGAGGTTGATGAAGAAGGCATGCGTATCACGCGGCACTGCATCAGTGACGGTAAACGCTGTGTTCTTCTTGCCGAACGTGGTGAAGTCTGACAGGTACTGCGCCGGCGTCACGTCGAACTGGCTGTGATGGAAGGTCAAGGTCTGCGCCGTGAAGGCGATGCGGAAGTACTTGTTGATCAGCCACTGGATGCCTAGGTCATAGCGATAGAAGTCGAGCGGGTTCCGCGTGACCTGCTGGTTCGGGTTCAACTGCTGATAGAGGCCGAACAGCGTGAAGGGGGTCTCCGGGATGTCATAGTGGCCCAGGATGTCCCAGCCGAGCTGCACCGAGGTGCTCGCGCCCTGGTAGACACCGACCATCTTCGCGAAGTCCGCGTACGAGGTGGCGGGGAAGACTGGCGAGCAGCTAGGCGTGAATGTGGTCGGTAGTTTCGTGACCGTCACCGGCTTACAGGTGATAGTGGTCGGGGTGAAGCTCGAGCTAACCGCGTCGATCGGTCCCGATCCGCTGAAGAAGTTGGCCTCGCTGAACGCGTTGTGGCCGTAGTCAAACTCGCCGATCAACCCCCAGCTGTCAGCATTGTAGTGAATCAAGCCTGCGATGCGCGTCAGGTGGCCATAGGCCGATGCGCTGCCGGCGCCGGTCTGACCGTCGGGGGCCTTATTCGGATAGCCGTAGTCGATGAAGCCGGTGATTCCAAGCGAATCATACCGCGAGCGCGCGCCCAAAGGATTGATGGTCACACGGGCCATCACCTGCTTGTAGGCGCTTTGCTCGATGGCGTGATAGCTCGCGTCGTCGTAAACGCCAAAGTCGTAGTCAGCGTACTGCGTCTCTCCGTACTTGATGGGTCCTTTGATCGCCAAACCAACCTGGGCGGAGCTGAGGCTTAGGTAGTTCCAAGGAGTAAGAGACGTATAGCGGAAGCCCCACAGATTTTCTTC
>JASHQJ010000026.1 GCA_030037595.1 Candidatus Binataceae bacterium | reverse complement strand
CAGGCGGTGCGAATCGCGATGCTCACGATCGCGAGCGTGGTCTAGCCCGTGCTATTTGATTGCGACGGCGTTCGGCGGCGACGCGATTCCGCCCTCCAGATGCATCGGCACCGACACGAGCAGAAACTCGTAGCGCCCGTCGGCCGCGCAATCCGCCGCGAGTTCGTCGAGCACGAACTGTTCGCCGAGCGGCAGCCCGAGCATCGAGAGCGTGCGGTAATGCAGGGCGCCTTCATCCTGGAACGACCACGGCCACGGCTCGACGGCGGGACAATCGGTGCCGATCGCGGCGATGCGGCTGTCCCACAGCCATCCGACCATCGCGCTGGTCGATTCAATTCCGCAGGCCTTCAGCGCTTCGAGCGGCGCCATCGCTTTCTTGTCGGCGTCGGAGGTCTTGAGGTAGGCGCCCATCCAGCCAGTGCGCACGAGCAGGATCGAGCCCGGCTTGAGCTGAGTTTTCTGCGCGGCGAGCGCGCCCTTCAGGTCCTTCAGCGTGTAGGCAGAGTTTGTCAGAGGGTCGATCGGGCAATGCTGCTCCTCGGTGAACTTGCGCACGTCGATCAGCACGCCGCGGCCTACCACCTTGTTCGACCACTTGTGGATGCCGAGCTTGCCGCCCGTGCCGTCTTTGATCTGCTCGTCGGTGACGCCATTATAGAAGGCTTTGTGCCGCACGTGGCCAACGTGGCCGAGCCCGTCCCACTGGCTCCCCTCCTGCGTGTTGTAGTTGTCGATTGAATCATCGTGGCCGAGGAGCCCGTAGGATTCGAAGCTGGTGATCGTGTGCTTGGCGGGATTCCGATTGAAGAGTGGAGGCTTTGCGTAGTTGATCGGCGTATCGAGGCGGAAGACGCGGCCCTTCTGCACCATCCGCGCTGCTTCGATCACGCCGTCCTCGTTCAGCAGGTTGAGGCATCCGAGCTCGTCATTGTCGCCGAACACGCCCCACGCGCACTCCGGCGGTGCGCCGCGCTTTACCGGCAGCTCGGCGAATTTAGGAAGCTTGTTGTAATCGATTTTGGCCATCGTCATTGCCTCCGATCGGAAAGTGAATCAGATTTTGTGTGCCGTTGAAGCGGATGCGCCTTTCCACTCGTAGAGCACATCCGGCTCATGTTCTTCATTATGCGAACCGTCGTTGAATTCAATCGCGACGAAGCCGCGCGCCTCGTAGAATCGGCGCGCGGGAGTATTGTGCTGGAAGGTGTAGAGCCGAAGCCGCGCCGGTCGGAGTTTCTTCGCGTGCGCGATCAGCCGATCGCCGAGGCCGCGGCGCTGCGCGGCTGGAGCGACGTACAATTGATCGACCAGCTCATCCTCGAGCGCCATCATGCCGAGCAGAATTCCGGCCGACTCCACCACCCATACTTCAAGCCGCGGCACGAGGTAGCGAGAAACCCAGGCACGGGTTTCATCGTCTGTATGCACCGTGGGTATAAAAGCGGACGCGTCCCGGCGCGATGCAACGTACAGGTCAGCGATCGCGTCGGCTTCCGACGCGAGCGCGCGCCGTATGATGACTTGGTCCGCGGTCATCGATTGTCGATGTCCGCCAGTCTCCGCCTGCTGTCAAGACTCGCATGAAGGCGCAGAGTGCGAGCCCGGCTTCCTCGCACGAATCCTAACGATCACACAGTCAACACTTGAATTCGATTGACGATAGGTAGTTCCTTATTGAGATTGCGGCCGCATGGTGGTCGCCGCGTGGCGACCCTCGACCGCTGACGGAGGGTACGAGTGTCGAAGCGATCGGTCCTGGTGAATCTTGCGATGCTGGTGCCGGCACTCGCGTTGTGCGCCGCGGTGCTCTCGACCGTCTCCTGCGGCGGCGGGCTCTTTCCGCAAGTTACTGCTACGGCGACCGCCTCATCCTCGCCGACGCCCGGCACGGGCGAGTTTGGCTACGTGACGGATTTCAATAGTGGCAAGGTCGTGATGCTCACGCGCAATGTCACATCCGGCGCAATCACGCGTGGCAAGGCGGTAGACGCGGGAGCGAAGGAGGGTCCCAAGGGGCTGGCATTGGCATTCGACAACAACTTTCTCTATGTGGCCAACAACGGCGACGACAACGTCTACGGCTACTCGATTCAGAGCGACGGAGTACCGACTGAACTGCCGACACCCTCCTTCAGCGACGGCTCCGGGAGTGGACCCGAGCAGCTCGCAATCAATCCTTCCAGCAACCTGCTCTGGGTGACGAATGGCGGCAACGGCTCGATAACTTCCTACACGATCAACACCTCGAGCGGAGAGTTGTCCAACAAGCTCACTCTGACTGGGCTCAGCAGTCCATTCGGCGTGATTGTCGATCCGTCAGGCAACTTCCTCTATGTCGCCGACCACGGCGCAGGAACGGTGAACTCCTACGCGATCAACACGTCGACGGGTGAGCTCTCCCCGCTGTCGTCCGTGAGCAATGGCGTCTCGGGCGGTACGCCGGTCAAGCTCGCGCTCGATCCGACCGGCAGCTTCCTCTACGTCGATGATCAGAATACCGGCGCGATGTCCTCGATCGGAGTGTCGAGCGGCGTGCTGTCTACAGCCGTAGTATTCGCTCCTTCACAGTCCGGCACCGGTCCGATTGGGCTCGCAATCGCGGAGCTTACCAGCGGCGACTTCCTGCTCGCTGCATATCAGGCCTCCAGCCTCAACAACATCGGATCGTACCCGATATCGCCTGCCGGGACGCTGCTTACGCCAAACCTGTCGAGCTTCAACGTCCAGGCACCGACCGGAATCGTGGTCGATCCGCAGGACGCCAACGCCTACACCGCCAATCAGAATGACGGCACGGTCGCGCAATGGACGCTCACCGGGAGCTGCGGCGCGACAGTATGCTTCGTTGGCTCGATCCAGACCGAAAGCGGCAGCTCGACCAGCGGCCCGTTCGACATAATCCTGACGCACTGAGCCTGAGTCTCACATCTTGAGGCAGGATTCCGCCGCGAGGCGGAAGACGAGTTCGCGCGCCTGATGGCGCATCCAGTTGCGGTGGTCCCAGCGGCGCCCGCCCAGGCTGTCGCCCGCATATCGAATCTGCGCGAGCATCACGCGAAATTTCGCCACCGCGAACAGCGCCGACGCTTCCATCTCGACCGTGAGGCATCCGTCGGCGCGACGCATCCACACCTTGCTCCGCGTCTCGCGATAGAAGGCAGCGGTGGTCCAGGTCTTCGCCTCGATGTAACCGACGCCATTGCGGCGTAACCCGGATTGGATGGTCCGCAGCACGCGCGGATGAGGTCCGATTTCGCGCGCCGGCGGCAGGTAGTGATACGAGGTGCCTTCGTCGCGGACCGCGGAGTTCGGCACGATCACATTTCCTACCGCGACACCGTCATGCAGCACGCCCGCGCCGCCGCATACCACTGAACTTGCGCGAGCCGCGCGCGATGCATCGCTCGAGCATCCCGACCGCGTTCGGTGCGCCGACGCGCGGATGCGCCACGGCGAGTCGCTCGCCGTCGATTTTCCACCTCGTACACCGGATGGAGTCGGCCTTCGCTCTCGGCGCGATCGATTTCGCGCGCGCCGTTGCGGACCAGGTCGTCGATTACATCCTGAAAGAAGCAGAGCACGCATCGCTTTGGAAAGTTCGCGAGAAAGCTTGTGCTGGGTTGGATCGATGATCGCGCGCGGGTCCGAATCCAGTTCAGCGGTATCGAACCGGGCTAGTAGGGCTGAGACTTGAGCGCCGTCCGCTTGGTAGCTCGACGCGGTTTAGTCGCGGGCATGCGCCGAATGTTAGCAAAGCCACGCGGAGGAGTGACGACGTGCGGCTTCGATGGTTCCGGCGCTGCTTCCCCCCTCGAGAGCCTGTGAAGAAATTGAGCTCGGAAGTTCCAACCACAACAAAAAGAGCTCGCTTCTCTTCTGTCATCCCGCGCGAGCGCTGCGCGACGAGGGATCTTGGAGGCACCGAAGGGGCCGGCACCAGTTAGTGCGCGGAGCGCCTTCCTTCTTTTTGACGAAAGGGCGCTACGCGCCCGCTTTCCGGTACCGGCGGCCGCTTCAAACCTGCCGCCTATCCGAGACCCCCCCGACTTCGGCAGCCTTCGCTCGGGGTGACAGAAGTAGGAAGCTCGCTCGATGAGATGACGAGCCGAGACTCGATTTCTTCACGGTCTCTCGGGATTACTGCTTTTGAGATTTTTTCACCGACTCCCAAGGTGACTTTTCAAGCTTCGCGGCGCCTGCCCGCGATCCTAACAACGCATCCCACGACCGTTCTTCTGATCGAAGCCTGCCGTGCGTATCGCGATCGTGGCGGGTCGCCGCGATTTCCTTGTATTGGCGATCGGCGAGCCACGCGAACCCCGGGACATACCAGGCGTAAGCGAGCCATCGCTTCAGGCCGCGCTGATGCCTCAGAATTTCGTTGATTGCACGCGCGCCGCGAAAGACGTGGCCCTGATCGTCCACCGCGTGCAGCTCGAGCACGAGGTCCTCGCGCTTTAAATCGGGGAACTGTTCGTAGGCTTTGCTGTCGAAGAGATCGAGAGAGTCGATTGCGCCGGAGTTGTCGAAGCGTGCGATCGCCGCGATACTCGCGACGCACATCTCGCACGTGCCGTCATAGAGGACAGCGAGCCTGCCGGGCGCGGCGCGGCCGCGCACGTCGTCGGCTCCAGAAGCCATCGTCAACGGCGCGATAAGCGCGGATTCGCCGTCATCCGGCGCGTGCGATTGTTCTCCATCCAGATGCGCCACTCGTAGCCGTCGAGCAGCGAGCGCCATCCCGCCTCGACCGTATTGGCCGACTTGGCGAGCGTGGTCCAGGTGAGATTGTCGTCGGAAAATTTCTTGATCGAGACCACATCGGCCTCAGTCGATTCTCCGGTCGCGTGCTGGTAGGTCTCGGTCACGCGCACGCTTTCGAGATACGGGAAGTACTTGAGCAGGGCCTTCCGCAGCGCGACGTCGAGCGCGTGGACGACGCCGACGCCCGAGGCCGCCTCGGTTTCCTCGACGTTGCCGACGCGGATCACCACGGTCGCGTCGATCGTCATCTTGCCTTCGTGCAGGTCATCAATCACGCGGCGGCGTACAATATCGAAAGGTGGAACATAGTCGCGCGAGGTGCGCAGCTCGGCAAGCTCGCGCGAAGCCTGCGGCGCCTCGGCCTGATAAAAGTCATTTTGCCGGTCTGTCTGACGATCCGAACTCATCATGTCATTCGCCCCGAAAATTCTGAGCGGTCGATTCGGCCGGTTTGCACGATACCAGATACGATAACGATTGCCTCGTTAGCGATGC
>JASHQJ010000006.1 GCA_030037595.1 Candidatus Binataceae bacterium | reverse complement strand
AGGATTTCTTCCGGTCATACAGATCGTAGATATGTATAACTGAGAGACGTACTCGGAGGGGAGAGTGGCTCGTTTGCGGCGAGCGTGAGGACCGCTGTCGATCTCGCTAATTCGGGGCGAGCACGATGTTGTCGATCAGCCGCGTCTTGCCCGACCTTGGCCGCGATTGCGACCAGTATCGGACGGCTAAGCGGCGGATGCGCCGCCAGCGTATCGGCATCGACTCCCGCGACGTACTCAACCTCGACGCCGGGCGTCCGCCGAAGGACACGCCGCGCAGAGTGCACGATCTCCTCGACGCAACAGGCGCCACTAACGATGCTTCTCGCGCGCCGCTCGAAGCGCGAGTGAGAGGCAAAGAGCGCGCTCGCGTTCGTCCGCCGATAGGTAGGCGTTGCGCGAGCTCATCGCGAGACCGTCGCGCTCGCGCACGATCAGCACCGGCACGATCTCGATATTGAAATTCAGATCGGCGACCATCCGCTGAATCGCGCGAAGCTGCTGAAAATCCTTCTCGCCGAACAACGCGAGATGCGGCTGCACGATGTTGAAGAGCTTCGCGACAATCGTCGTCACGCCGCGGAAGTGGCCGGGCCGATGGGACCCGCATAGCCCCTGCGTTAGCTCGCTGACCTCGACCCAGGTCTGGGCATCGGGCGGATACATCGCGGCGACTTCAGGAGCGAACACGGCATCGACCGGCACCGTGCGCATGAGATCGCAGTCGCGGTCGAACGTGCGCGGATAGCGCGCGAAATCCTCGTTCGGACCGAACTGCGTCGGATTGACAAAGATCGACGCAACCACGATCGACGCGCGCCGCCTTCCCTCGCGCATCAGCGCGAGATGCCCGTCGTGCAGACATCCCATCGTCGGCACAAATGCAATTAGTTCGCCAGCCATTCGGGCCTTCTCGGCGTAGCGCGTCATCTCCTTTGGAGTGGTGATGATATCCATCACTCGGCCCTCCTTGCTTCGCGGTAGCAATGCTCGGGCGCGGGAAACTGCCGCTCGCGGACTTCGCGCACGAAGTTTGCTGCGGCTGCGAGCGAATCCTGGTAGAGATTCGCGAAAGGCTTGGCGAAGCGCGGGATGAAGGATTCGCTGAGTCCGAGCGCATCGTGCATCACGAGCACCTGGCCGTCACAGGCGGGGCCCGCGCCGATTCCGATCGTGAGAATTTGAACCGCGCCGGTGATTTCTTCGGCGAGCGACGGCGGCACGCCTTCGACAACGATTGCGAATGCGCCCGCAGCTTCGAGAGCGCGGGCGTCGTCAAGAAGCCGCTCGCGACATCCTGGGGCGCGGCCAGATTTGCGTCCCTGCACGCGATGCCCGCCCACGCGATGGATCGATTGCGGTGTGAGGCCGATATGGCCCATCACCGGAATAGCGGCCTCCGCGATCCTTCGCACGGCGCCGCTCACGACCAGGCCGCCTTCGAGCTTCACTGCCTCGGCGCCACCTTCCTTGATGAGACGGCCGGCGTTGCGGAGCGCGTCCTCGGCGCTCACCTGGTAGGAGAGGAACGGCATGTCCGCGACCACGATCGCGCGCCGGCGCGCCCGCGTGACCATCCGCGTGTGGTAGATGATTTCCTCGATGGTGACGGCTAGCGTGCTGTGCTCGCCGCGCATCGCCATCGCAAGGCTGTCGCCGACGAGCAGCAGGTCAACACCGGCGGTATCGAAGATGCGCGCGCGAAGGTGAAATCATACGCGGTCAGCATCGTGATCGGCTGCCGCGCGGATTTCATCCGCGCCAGATCGGGAATGCGAACTTTTTCCTGATTCATATCTGCTCCCAAAAAACTGCGGGGCAGACGCGCACTGGCAACCCCGCAAGGAGCAGACTCGACGCAAGGTCGAATCGACGCCCAAGTCCCGGAGTCCCGGTCCGACTAGTCGGATCCAGGCGCGAGCCCAAGCCTACTTCATTCTGTCTTCGCCGTGGCGAAGACCCAGTCTCAAAACTGTCTCGCCGTGAGATCAACTCCTCGACGGACTTTTCGAAGTATAGAGAAAGCGTGGTGAGCCCGTAAAGCGTGGACGACAAAATTACCGATGCGCGTGCGGACTTTCGTCCGCTACGATATCCGCGTCGTCACCGGCGCCGCCCGCCTTGCCATCAGCGCCGAATGATTTGAGCGCGTACGCCATCCCGTCGCTCTGATGCGAAAACGGATTGCCCCCGAACCGAGCAGCACCTTCGCGCCGTTTTTCGGTCGCGCGATGGACGGCTCGGGATTCGACGTGCCGACAAACAGCACCAGGAGTCCCTGCTTAGTAGTCGGACACTCGCCGTGCTCAAAGTAGCAGAGATCGAGCGAGTGCTTGAGGACCACGATCTCAGCCTGCGCGCGGCGGACCTTGGCCCCAGGCGATACCCTGACGGATGCGTGTGAGCACGAGCGCCGCGATGATCACGACGAGCAGCGTACACGCGATAGCGCCCGCGAGTGAAGTCGTTCGTTGACTCGACGGCATGGCGCGAGACGCGGCCAGAACTCAGTGCATCAATAAGTAATCGAAGCGATATCCGGGGGGACCGGGATCGCGATCTGCATGCGCCGCCCATTGCGCACGATGCTCAGGTAGACCAATTCACCCGGCTGCAGGTCGCGCATCCGATCTTCGAAATCGAGGAAATTAGCCACCCGCGAGCCATCGACGCCGATGATCATGTCGTAGCTTTCGCCGACCTGCGTGTAGTCGATTGCAGGCACCAGCAGTATCACCGGCGGGAAGAACATCGAGCCCACAATCGCGGCTCCTGTCAGCACGTTGTGCGCACCGCGCGAGTAGCCGTGCAGGCCGGCTTGCGCGGCGGCGCTACCCTTCTTGACGTCTACGATCAGCAGACCGTCAGCCTCTTCGCCGCTGGAGAGTTTGCGCCGCGCCTCCCGCAGCTCGAAGCCGATCGGCGAGGTGACGGAATCCTGGCTCATGTACTGTGAAAGATTCTGGAGTTGCTGCGAATTGGCGTAGCCGCTTTGCTCGGCCTCGTAGCGTGCGATCTCGCTCTGGTTGTTGTCGGGGCCAGTCAAACCGGCGGGCGGATTGTTGTCCGGGCCGGTCGGAACGGAGGGCGCTGTCGCCAGCGGATCATTCGGCGATATGGCCGTGGTAGTCGTGGGTGGCACCACGGGTGGTATCACCGCAGTGCTGGGCGGACTGGAATTCAGGTCGGCCGGGGTCTCGACCATGTTTGAAGCGTCGGAAGAAGCACTAGCCGAAGCTGCGCCATCAGGGCTTGGCGACGCGACGGGGTCGGCGTGCGCATCAAGTCCGCCCGCGGGAGTCGCGACGGCCACAGGGTCGAGGTCGGGCGGCACGATTGGCGCGGGGCGGTTCGCAGGGGACGGAACTGCCCCCGGCGAAGCCGAGGAGGCGGCGCTCACCCATGCTTCTGAAATCGCCGAGCTAGAGGAAGGTCCGGCATAGGCGCGCGTCGCAATCACGCATCCGAGCGCGATGGCTCCGGAAGCCAATGTCCAGGCAACCCGGTCAAAGCGCCGCCTATGTGATGCTCCAGCGGCCCTCATTTTCCGCTACACGCTCTTCTCCCGAGAGCTTCTTCAAATGCGACCGCACCGAATTGCCGGCGGCCGCATGCAAGTACTCTGGAACGTCCGTATAAATCTTTCGCACAATCGAGGCTACGTCCAGCGGTCCATCGGCAAGCGCGTCGAGAATTTGACGCTCGCGCAACTCGCGATGCGCGATATACTCGCGAATCTTCTCCTTGGGCTTGCGGATCACGGGACCATGCGCCGGATAGATCGTCTCGAGGTCGAGCTCGAGCAACCGGCGCAGCGAATCCATATATTGCCCGAGATCGCCGGTTTCGTCCGGAATCACAGTCGTTCCAGCTCCAAGGACTACGTCTCCAGTGAATAATGCCCGCTCCTGCTGCAAATAATAGCACAAATGGTCGGGCGAGTGCCCTGGGGTGAATATAGCTCGTAATGATGTATCCTCGGCCTCGATGACCGAATCGTGCCCGATCGCCGTGATCGGAGCGTGTGCCGCCACGTCATGCTCCGTCCACGGCATCTTGATCACTTCCATCTCGCCGAAGCGCCCGAATACTTGTGGAACCCCGCCAATGTGGTCGACATGGGCATGAGTCAACACGATTCGATCGAGCTCCGACGTCGATGACAACTGCTTGAGTGCCGCTTCGAGCAAATCGATGTAGATCGCGACGCCCTGCCCAGTATCAAGGAGGATCGGACGCCGGCCCTTGCCAACGATCCAGGTATTGGTCCCCGGCCCGGTGAACGGACTCGGGTTATGGCCAAGCACGGTCGCAACGCGCTCGGAGTGGCGCGCGAAGTCGGGCATCTTGAGCCCGATCATCGAGTCGGTCACGACGCGAGTGGGTGGTTTCTCCAAGGTTTGCTCTCCAGCTTCTCTTCAGCGCCGGTTGCGCTCGAAGATTAGTCTAAGGCCCTTGAGGGTCAAGAATTCATCCACCTCTTCTATGGTCTCGCTCTCGAGCGCGATCAAGTCCGCGAACCCTCCGGTCGCAACCACGCGCGCGCTCTCGCTGCGCTCGCGCCGGATACGCTCGACCAGGCCATCGACCAGTGCGGTGTAGCCGAAAATGAGACCCGACTGGATCGCTGCGACTGTTGTGCGGCCGACGGTCTCACGCGGACGCGCCAGTTCGACGCGGTAGAGTTTGGCAGCGTGCTCGATCAGCGCGTTCATCGAAACGCCGAGTCCCGGCGAGATCGCGCCACCTACATATTCGCCTTTGCCGGTGACGTAGTCGAAGGTCGTCGCCGTGCCGAAATCGACGACAATGCATTCGCTTGCGTATCGGTCATACGCCGCGACGGCGTTGACGATCCGATCGGCGCCAACCTCTTTTGGATTCTCGTAGAGGATTGGCATCCCGGTTTTGATTCCCGGACCGACGATTAACGGCGCCGCGCGCAAGTAGCGCTCGGCGAGCTGCTCCATCACCTGGTTGAGCGGCGGCACGACGCAGGCAATGACGACACCGTCGGGCCGAGGTCCGCGTTCCATGCCGGCCGATGAGAGAAGTGTGTTGAGCAGCGCTCCGTGCTCGTCGGTGGTGCGCTCGGCATCCGTCGAGATGCGCCAATGATGGAGCAGCCGCTCGCCATCGTAGATTCCGATGACCGTGTGACTGTTGCCGACGTCGATTGTTATGAGCATCGCACAGGTCCCTGGCACATCTGAGGCGTCGTCATCGCGCGGCGTAGGCAATCATAGCCCGGCAGCGCGCCCGAGCGGAACCGGATGAAGCGCCGACGCTCAGCGATGAAACCCGAATGCCCGTACCGCAGACCGCGCCATGGGCGCAGGCGCCAGGCTGGGGGCACGTCCCAACACCGGGGAAGGCGATGTCATCCACGGGCCCGCGGGTCCGAACGGCGGCGTATACGTCGGAGTGTAAACGCGCGCGGCGGCGTATGCTCCTCCGACTGGGTTCACGTAAGTGGGGACGCCGACGCCGTACGCCGAGCCGGTATAGATCGGTACGGGAATAGCAACCATCGCCGCGTCTTCCTGGCTCTGGTAGTCCTCGAGCGAGCCGTACTGCGGAGTAATCGCGTTTGGATCGTTGGAAGCGACGGTGGGATTTCCGTACGCGTCGGGCAAGGGCGTATCTGGATTGGAAATATCGGGCTCGCTCGGCGAGGGCTGGGCTGCCGGCGAGGCATTTGCTGCATTCGCGACCGCGGCGCCGCCGTCGTCATCGTCGTCTGGTGTTGAAGCCGATTTGGCGTCGGCTGGATTCTTGTCGCCCGGGGAATCCTCGTCAGCCGACGAATTCGAATTTGAATTCGCGTCGTCGTCGTTGGTCGCGTTCGAATCGCTCGAGGAAGTCGAATCAGCAGACGGCGCCTGGTCCGGGTCGCAATTCATCATGCCGTCGTTCGCTGAGCACTTCTGGGGAATGACCAGGACCTTATTGAGCTCGATGAGTTTGCGGTCGGCACTGCTCACTTCGGGCGTCGAGTTGACGTCGCTCGTGCTGTCCGAAGGCAAGCTCGCACTCGTCTCGGCAATCGGATCTTCGGCTCTGAGAGTGCCCGACATGGCGAGCGACAACGCCATCGCGCTAGCCGCGATCAGAATCGGGAGGCTCGATGCTCTGGCCTTGGTATCGCGCAACGGCTACTCCATCCGCTCGCCGATCACTCAATCATTCTCTGCCATCGACGCTAGCATCCCGGCTCGGAAGGGCCAAGCGAAAAACCTCAATTTAGTCAGGGCGCGAGCGGGTTTGCACGCTCGGCTCAACTGGTTAAGATTCACGCGCTATGGCTGAAAGCAAAGTTGCACTGGTTACCGGCGCGGGACGCGGCATCGGCCGTGATATCGCGCAACGCCTCGCGCGCGAGGGATACGCCTGCGGACTTATCGCGCGCACCAAATCCCAGCTCGATGAAACTGCCGATCTGATTCGCAAGGCAGGCGGCAAAGCTGTTGTCACGCCGACTGACGTGGCAAGGCGCGAGCAGGTCGTGGCTGCGGTCGAAACGGTCGAGCGCGAGCTCGGCCCGATCTCCGTGCTGATCAACAACGCCGGCGCGTATCTGCGTAAACGCTTCACCGAAATCAGCGAAGAAGATTTCGACTTCCAGCTCAAGGTCAACACCTACGGGCCGTTCTTCTGCACGCAGGCAGTGGTCGGCAAGATGGCCGAGCGCGGAGGCGGAACGATCATCTTCGTTCTCGGCTCCGAATCGCGAAGCGGCCCCTCGCAGTACGCGGCCTACAACGCCTCGAAAGTGGCCCAGCATGCGATCGCCGAGTCGGTGGCCTACGAGTTCATGCATCTCGGCGTCCATTCGGCGGCGCTCGACGTTGATGGCGCGGTGGACAGCCCGCGGGTTCGCGAGGCGGCACCCGACGAGGATCCATCGCACTTCGTGCCGCCATCAGCGATTTGCGATGAGATCGTCCATCTGATCAACCAGCACAAAAGCGCATGGACATTTAAGGTCGATATGCGCTCGTACTACCAATGGCGTCCGCGCGTCGCAGTCAAGAAGAAGGAGTAGCGGCGCGGGCCGTGCGTATGGTTTTGCGACGCGCGCGAAGGTAGTCTTCGAGATCTGACCCCGCTCGCGCTTAGGGCGCGATTGTCTTTCAGGTCGGGGTGTGGCGCAGCCTGGTAGCGCACACGCTTGGGGTGCGTGTGGTCGGCCGTTCAAATCGGCTCACCCCGACCAACCTAATCTGCTAAAAATAAACGCTTTTCACCGCGACTAGTTGAGCAGCGAAGGCTTATCCGCTTCGGACTTTGGGGACTTTTGTGGGGAGTTTGCCCGAAAATCGCCTTGGTCGAACGCCGGAGATTCCAGCGATGCGATTGCATCTCTCCTCGCCTGCCGCTTGAGCGGGGCGACTTCGACCGCGTCGCCGAGTAGTGCGGTCAGCATCTCCTCGGCGCTCTCCTTGCCCAGCGGCTCCAGCCTTAGTTGCGTGTAAGAGGTCCGATTGCCCCAATCGTGATGGTACTCGGGACGGTAGTTTACCAGCAGCAGAACTCGCGAAGAGGTAATCGCATCGGTCATCAGATCGAGCAGGGCCTGGGTTTCCTCGTCGATCCACTGCAGATCCTCGAACATCACAATCAGCGGCTGATTGAGGCTCTCACGCAACAGAATCCGCTTGATCGCATCAAGGGTGCGGCGGCGCCGGATCTGCGAGTCAATCTGCGCCAGCGGGTCGTTGCCTTCGATGACTCCGAGCAGGCCGAATAGATAAGGGAGCGTGTCTTCCAGAGCGCGGTCGAGCATCGTGAGGCGGCCAGCGACCTTCTCGCGCCGCGTACGCGCGTCATCCTCGGTTTCGATGCGAAAATAAGAGTGCAGCAGGTCGAGTACCGGCAGATGGGCCGAGGCCTTGCCATGCGATACCGAGTACGCCTCCAAGACCATCCATCCGCTTTGATTGCAGAGCTTGAATTCATAAAACAGGCGTGACTTTCCAACTCCTGCCTCCGCCACCACGCCGACGATCTGCCCGTGGCCCGACCTTGCCAGATCGGCGGCGCGTGCAATTGCCTGGATCTCCGCCTCCCGCCCAACGAACTTTGTCAGTCCGCGATGCGCGGAGAGCTGAAAGTGGGTGCGCAGCGGCCCCGGCCCTGTCACCTCGTAGACATTTACCGGCTCGCTGACGCCTTTCACCCTGGTTGGACCGAGCAACTTGAAGAAGAAGTAGCCTTCGCACAAGTTTCGGACTTGCTCCGGGGCGGCGATCGAACCAACGGGTGCTAGGGCCTGCATCCGCGAAGCGAGACTGATGGAATGCCCTATCGGCGTGTACTCCGG
>JASHQJ010000241.1 GCA_030037595.1 Candidatus Binataceae bacterium | reverse complement strand
CGTCGCCGTCCTTAAGGCGCTGCTGAAGGCCGGCGTTGATCGTGCACGATCTGGGGGTCACGACCTCCACGCTCTAGAGGCACGCTGGTATGCAATTGACACATTCAAAAGCAGCTTCCTGCCCGCCCAATCGAATCGGTTTGCAATTGTCACCAATCGAGGTCAACCGATTATTGCCGTGATTCACTACCAATCGCAGGAACTCGCGATGATCCTTCATGAGCAGCACTATCGCGTCCGTAGGTAACAGAGGAGGCCTTCGCGGGTCATCTTCAACCACATGCATCGAGGGCGGATATCTGAATGTCAGGCCAGTGGGAGCATTGCTATAGACCTTCCAATCAGGACCGGCGGCCGCACCGCACATCGACGCACAGAACGTCAGCACCCACGCAAATCCCAACAGTCCGGGAAGAATCTGTCGGCCCGTGATAGATCGCGAAGCTTTTATCGCTCTCAGGTCTTTTGCGTTTATCCAGTCGAGTTGTTACAGCGTCTTGTCTGTCTGATATCTTACGGCTATTCAGGTCATGAATCGATATCTCGACTTCGGCGCCCGGCATTTAGATGCCGCGCCGCTCGCAGCAGTTGATTTTCTCGCCCGCACCAAAGCATTCTCGAAACGGAAGCTTCGACGATGAAGACTCGCGACTCAGTTCGGCCACGTTTCCTGGTGATCGTGATGCGCCGGTTGGGCGACGTTCTTTTGGCGACGCCGCTCATTCACGCTCTGCATGAAGGAGTGCCGAGCGCCGCGATTGATGTGCTCGTCTTCCACGGCACCGAGGGCGTGCTGACCGGCAACCCGGATATCGAGCGCGTCATCACCCTGCCGCCGAATCCCCGGGCGCTCAGAGTGATCACGATGCTCCCATCGCTGTTTCGCAAATACGATTGTGCGTTCTCGACGCAGACCGGCGATCGTCCGACCTTTCTTGCATTTGTGGCGGGCCGCCGCCGGATCGGCCTCGTTGGCCCCCGCGGCGAAGGTGGATGGTGGAAGAAGTATATGCTGACGGACCGTGTTCATACCGAATTCGGCCGCCACCGCGTACTCGAATTGCTTCTCCTCGCGGAGCGTATGGGCATCACGGGCGAGCCCCGAATGGTTTGTCCGTCGAGCGCGTCATCACTCGCGCCTGACACTCCACCAAGCCGCTACGCGGTGCTGCATCCGAGCCCGATGTATCGATACAGGCGATGGACCGACGAAGGCTGGCGCTCTTTGGCCAAGGCGCTCGCCGAGCGCGGCCTCGAAGTCGTCGTTACCGGAGGTCCCGATCCTGCGGAACGCGCCTATCTCGATTCGATTTGGAAAGCGGCACCCACATCAGTGCGCCGCCTTGAGGGCCGCCTCGATTGGCCGCAACTCGCAAAGTTGATCGGCGATGCCCAGGTTTACGTCGGAGTAGATACGTCGATGACCCATCTTGCCGCCGCTAGCGGCTGTCCCACGGTGGCAGTCTATGGCCCGGAAAATCCGCGCATGATGGGACCATGGCCGCTCGGCGGACTGGCCGAGCCGTGGGCACCCGCCGGCACCATTCAGCATCGAGGCAACGTGTGGGTGGTGCAAAATCCTCTGCCCTGCCTCCCCTGTCAGCAGCTCGGATGCGATCGGCATCTCGAGAGCCAGAGCCGCTGTCTCGACGAGCTTACCGCGAGCCAGGTGCTCGTCGCGGTTGACGAGGCAATTGCTGGCCGCGTCGATGGGTCCCACCGGGGCTATCCGGCATCGACGCGGCCGGGCGCGTGAGGACACTATTCGAATTCCAGGATGTGCCGGTCGAATCTACGACATCGACATCGCTTCCGTCCGATCCAAGAGTCCGATGTGGCTTCCGCCATCGAAATCCTTGCGATCGACGAAACACTTTCCTGACGGCGTTCTAGAAAGCCGCGAGAGTCTTCCGTTGACTGCTTCCGAGCTTCCCGCCGTTACGGCGGCAACCAATTAGGCATTGGCGGTATCGCATTCGACTTGACCGATCACTTTCCTCGCTATCCGTCGTGTCCTCCGACCTCAATGGGCTGAGCGCGCTCATTGGGCTAGATTTACATTCGGAGCAGCAACTGCGGCGGCGGTATCTCGCCGCACGCGAAGCCTTGTGACCCGCATAATGGACATCGATGCTGGAAAATCTGCAGCGCTGTACAGAGGTTCCTGTTAACGCTGGCCCGGTTTCGCAACTTCTGCCCGAAATCGAGCCGGAATTTGGCGTGTGTTTTGACGGGCCGACTCTCCGCCAAACTCGTATTATGGAGGGGTTCCCATTCGCGAGCGGGGCGAGTTCGTGCCTTAAGCCCACTCTCTATTCTGCGTGCGCTGCGTAATTCGGCTGCAGAAGTGTCGAGAGGTTGACGTCGTCGTGTACGACATGGCGTGGGTTTCACGCGATTTCCGAACGAGTCGCCCAAAAAGCGCTCTGCCACAGCATTCTGGGTGCCCAGCGGAAGCATCGGAGCGCACTGGCTGGAGAGTGCTCGTCTTCCCTCTGATTCGCGAAATTCCGACACGGTCTCGATTCCATCCGATGACGGACGCGTGAGCGGCGATGGACGTAGGATGCATTCACCGCTAGTAAGTGATGCATTCACCGCTAGTAAATGACGATGGGCGGTAGCCCGGGTAT
The DNA here is from genome assembly GCA_030037595.1 of Candidatus Binataceae bacterium. Lineage (GTDB taxonomy): Bacteria > Desulfobacterota > Binatia > Binatales > Binataceae > JASHPB01. The sequence continues at coordinate 879 of JASHQJ010000241.1, read as the reverse complement.
CGCGAGCGACTCATCTGCTATGGCAAACGCCACCACATCGACACCTTGGCGAAAGTTGGTCTCGATCGCGGTCCTGCGTCTTGCGGTTTTGGTACCGCATCACTCGCGCGAATGGATTCTTAAGAAGCAGCATAAGAATAGGCTGGTCAAGTTGCTCACCAGGCTGGTGGCCGGCTCGCTCAGAAACACCGAGCTCATGGTGCAAGAGGGTGTCGGCAAAGGACTTCGTATTGATGTCGGCTACTCCGCGGCCGCCTATGTGCTCGGCGCTTTCAAGCCCGACTTGCAGAGGTTCATGGAACTCAACCTGCGGTCCGGCTCCGTTTTCTACGACGTGGGCGCAAACGTCGGATTCTTCTCACTGCTTGCGGCCCGGCTCGCCGGGCCGAACGGCCGAGTCGTCAGCTTCGAGCCGCTCGACGAAAACGTTGTCCGCCTCCGCGAGAACGTCAAACGCAATCGATTCGAAAACGTCCGCATTTTTCCTGTTGCGCTCGGAGCCGATAGCACCGAGCGGATTTTTCAGCTTTCGGAGAGTCCGACCTGGGGCAAACTCAAGGGTGTCGCGTCGGAGGTGCCGGACAAATACGTAGGCGATATCAAGGTACAGGTTCGCCGGCTCGACGATCTTATTCGTAACGAATATCTCCCGCGCCCTGAATTCATAAAGATAGACGTCGAGGGCGCGGAGCTAGAGGTCATTGAAGGCGCAACCGAAACACTCATTAGCGGTGGTCCTACTTTGATGATTGAACTTCACGGAACTAATGCGGCTCTGATAGCGAGGCTAGGAGCTTTGGGCTATAGCCTCCTTCCATTGAGCCGTTCCACTCCCAACGTTACCGAAGCCCATTGGAACACGATGACATTGGCTTTTCC
>JASHQJ010000240.1 GCA_030037595.1 Candidatus Binataceae bacterium | reverse complement strand
ACGAGCACGTCTTCCATCGACTTATCCTCTTTGCCGACCAGGGTCCCCTCCGTTTGGTTGAAGCTCGAGCGCACGACCAGAGGCACGCCGTAGCGTTGCGCCAATTCGACGCTCCGAATCTGGAGCACCTTGGCGCCGAGGCCCGCCATCTCGAGCATTTCGTCATAAGAGATACGCGCCAACTTGCGCGCCTTTGGACAGATATTGGGATCGGCGGTATAGACGCCGTCGACATCCGTGTAAATCTCGCATGCGTCGGCTTTGAGAGCGGCCGCCAACGCAACTGCCGTAAGATCCGAGGCGCCGCGGCCAAGCGTCGTGATATCGCCGGCGGCATCGACGCCCTGGAAGCCGGCGACAACGACCACTCTGCCCTTGTTCAGCTCGTTGCGTGCGCGCTCCGACTCGATCGATTTGATGCGCGCGCGTCCGTGGTTCGAGTCAGTTGCGATTCGAAGCTGAAACCCGAGAAACGAAACCGCGGGACAGCCGAGAGCTTCGAGCCGAAGCGCGAGCAGCGCCGAGGTCACCTGCTCTCCTGTCGCGACCAGGCAATCAGACTCCCGCTGACTCGGGGCATCGGCGAGCTCCGACGCAAGCTTCAATAGGCGATTGGTCTCGCCCGCCATCGCGGAAACCACCACCGCAACCTGTTCGCCGCGCTTTCGTGTCCGCGCGACGCGCTCGGCCACCGCCTCGATCCGTTCGATCGAACCGACCGAGGTTCCGCCGTATTTTTGAACGATAAGGCCCACAAATGCCTTCCCATCTCCCGAATCCGGGATAACCGTTAATTATGCGCAGAAACGGCCCCCCAAACCAGAGCCGCCCGGGGTGATTTGAATCGCGGCGCTGAGAAACGAACTGCGATTGCGTGCTCGCTTCACGAACGAATGCATGTTTAGCTCGCACCTCGTGAAGCGATGGCATTACATTTTTGAATGGTTGGTGCCGTTGCTCGTGGGTCTGATTCTCGCCGTCTTCGTTACAATGTTTATATCGATCGAGCGTGGCGAGGAGCCGCTCACTATCCTCAAGGAAATCGCGCGTTTCCTTACGATACGTTGAATCCGGCGACCGAGTGAATCAGAGAGGATTGTCGGACTACTCGAATCGGGAGCGAAGACGGGCCAGCGTTGCGATGTGACGCGAGCCAGCAGCGCGAAATTCGATTCGGCGGGTGTTGGCGCCCGAATAACTGATCTTCACCGAGAGATAGTCGAGTTCGTCGGCCTCGCGCAGACGCTCGAACCATTCCACGGCCGCCACACCCTCAGAGAACAGGTACTCGCGGAGCCCCAGGTCATCGAGGCTGGCTTCATCAAGACGATAGAGGTCGATGTGATAGAGCGCAAAACGCCCGCGGTGCTCCTGGATCATCGTGAAGGTCGGGCTCAGGATATCTTCTTCGCGGAGGCTTAAGCCCCGAGCGAGGCCCTTGATGAAGCAGGTCTTGCCCGCGCCAAGATCGCCGATAAGCCCAAGCAGTTCCCCGCCTTCGAGCACGGATGCGAGCCGCCGTCCCCAATTCTTGGTTTCATGCGGAGAATTGCTCTCGATTACGAAGACCGCGACCGCGTCTTGCGTTTCTGGCGTTGGCATCGTCGGCACAAAATTATAGCGCGATCACGATGTGAGTGCTTGAAGGGCAGCCGGTAACTCGTCAATCACATCGCCGGCCAGATATCCGACCCGCCCCATCCGTTCGGCGACGCGATCGGCCGCATAACCGTGAATGAAGACGCCGAACACAAGCGCATCGAGCGGCGACAGATGACGCGCCATTAGGGCGCCGACGATGCCCGAGAGCGCATCGCCCATCCCGGGCGTGGACATGCCGGGATTGCCGGTGGAATTGATGTACAACTCGCCGCCCGTGTCGGCGATAACCGAGCGTGCTCCCTTCAGCAGTACACTCGCGCCCGTCCGCTCCGAGAGCCGGCGCGCGGCGCCCACGCGATTGGCGTTGATCTCTTTCGTGCTGACGCCCAGAAGGCGCGCGGCCTCCCCAGGATGAGGCGTCAGCACGAACGCGCCGCGCGCGCTCTTCAGCCGCTCGCATCCTAGCTGCGCAAGCACGTTCAGTCCGTCGGCATCGATAAGAATCGGGAGCTTCGAGTCGGATGCTTCCGTGATGATCCATTCCATCAGCCGCTGCGTGTCAGCGTGGAGGCCCATTCCGGGGCCGACGATCAGCGCGTCTTTGCCGGCGAGCAGGGTGGAGAGCGCCGCACCTGCGCGCTCGCCATCGAAGTGTCCATCGCGATCGGCAATCGGCTCGGTCATCAGCTCAGCCTGCCCGGCGGCCACGATCGGCTGAACACACGCCGGAACTGCCGCCGTTACGAGGCCCGCTCCCATTCGCAGCGCACCGCGCGAGGCGAGCAGAGCAGCACCCGACTTTCCGAGGCTCGCGGCTATCACCATCGGATGTCCATACATGCCCTTATGCGAGTTCATTGGACGCGGCTCAGCGAAGCGGCTCACTTCATCGGCGGTGACGAAGCGCGCGCGCGCCGCCACCTCCTCGATCGCCCTGGGCGCAAAACCGATATCGAAGATGCGCAGTTCGCCGCAGTATCCTGCGCCAGGAAATGACATGTGCCCGACCTTCGCGCAGCCAAAGCTGACCGTCATCGCCGCCTGAACCGCGACGCCCATGATCCCGCCCGTGTCGGAATCGACCCCCGACGCGATATCCACGGCGACAACAGGTGCTTCGAGCGAATTGATTTTTTCAATCGCAGCCCGAGGCAGGCCGCGAACTTCGGAATTCAAACCGGTCCCGAAGATGCCATCGATTACGACGCCGGGCGCATAGTGAAGGACCGCGTCGAGGTCTGCTTCGGAGGCGATAGCGATTACCTGGGCGCCGGCCGCGACGAAGTCACTGTGGGCGCGCTGCGCGTCGCCCTTGAGGTCTCCCGCATTTCCGAGCAGCGCCGCGCGGACGATAGCGCCACTCTGATGAAGCTTCCGCGCCGCGACAAACGCATCTCCCCCATTGTTGCCCTTGCCTGCGATGGCCAGGATACCGCCGGCCGCGGCACTCGCGAACACTCGCATCAGCGCGTCGGCGACTGACTCGCCCGCGCGGGTCATCAGCGAGTAGGAGGGAACTCCATACTTTTGCTGGCTCAGTCGATCGAGCTCGCGGCTTTCTGCGGAATTGAGAAGAATCATGATTGGAACCCGCCGAACCCAGAGTCTATCAGACCGGCAAGGCGATGCGCGGCCTCCCTCGCTCTGCTAGCATTTCGTGAACAAGCGTCAAGAGTCATCTGTCGCCGTGATAAAGCTGAGCGTCAATCTGAATAAAATCGCAGTGATCCGTAACTCCCGCGGTGGAGAAGTTCCGAGTGTGACGCAAGCCGCCCGCACCTGCATCGCGGCCGGCTGCCACGGAATCACCGTTCATCCGCGGCCTGACGCGCGTCACATCACGCGCCGCGATGTGCTCGAGTTGTCAGCGCTCTTAACGCACGAGTACAAGCGCATCGAGTTCAATATCGAAGGCTTTCCGGGCCCGGAATTTCTCGACCTCGTGTGTGAGGTGAAGCCCAAGCAGTGCACGTTGGTGCCGGATCCGCCTGAGGTGCTGACATCGAATGCGGGATGGCAGCTCGATTCCAGCGCCGAGTGGCTGGTCCCAATCCTCGCGCGACTCGGCCGGAGCGGCATCCGGACCAGCCTTTTCATCGAACCGAACATCAAGAGCGTTGATGCTGCCAAAGCACTAGGCGCCGATCGGGTCGAACTCTACACCGGACCCTACGCCAAGGCATTCCCGACGACCTTCAGCGATCACATTCTCCATGTGCATCATGAAGCGGCTCGCCATGCGCGAGCGATCGACCTTGGCGTTAACGCAGGCCACGATCTCAATCTCGACAACCTACCCGGCTACGTCGAGGCGGTTAAAGGTCTGCAGGAGGTCTCAATCGGACACGCGCTGATCTCAGACGCGCTATATCTCGGACTTGCGCGCGCAGTGAAGGAGTATTTAAAGGCGCTTGGGTCAGCACCGATGGTAACGATAGCGAAGCGACGACCGTCACGGCGCCGCTGACGATCCGATGGTCGGCTGTCAGCCGATCGAGCGGACAATAGCGGCGCCGATCCCGCGAGCGAGCGCAGCGATCCGCGCCTCGTCCTCTCCTTCGACCATCACCCGCGCCAGCATCTCGGTGCCCGAATATCGCACCAGGAGGCGGCCCTTGCCGGCTAGATCCGCTTCAGCGTCCGCAATTACCCGTTGAACCTCGGGCATCTCGCCGAGAGGTACGCGGCGGCTGACGCGCACGTTCTCGAGCACCTGCGGCACCCGCCGCATCACACGCAAATCGCTGAGCGGCTTGCCACGCTCGATCATGCAGCTCATGACGAGCAGCGCCGTGATCAGGCCGTCTCCCGTTGTCGAATGCTCCATGAAGATGACGTGGCCGGATTGCTCGCCGCCGAGGGAATACGAATGCTGCCGCATTTCGCGCGCGACAGCGGGATCACCAACGTCGGTCCGGACCAGGCGCAGCCCGCCGCCCTTGAGCGCGAGCTCAAGGCCAAAGTTGCTCATCACTGATGCGACGACGGTATTGGCCCGGAGGCGGCCCTCAGTGGCGAGCTTCAGCCCGAGCATCGCCATCACATCGTCGCCGTCGAACAGCTCGCCCTTGTCGTCGATAAAAAGCGCGCGATCGGCGTCGCCGTCCAGCGCAATTCCAATGTGTGCGCGTTCTTCGAGTACGCGGCGGCGCAGAGTGTCGAGATGCATCGCGCCGCAGTCGCGGTTGATATTGGTGCCGTCGGGATCGTTAGCGATTGCGATCACGTCAGCGCCCAGCTCTTCGAGCACGTCGGGTCCGACCTTGTAGCCGGCGCCGTTGGCGCAATCGATAACGACCCGCAGGCCATCGAAGGTGAGCGTGCGCGGCACGCATCCCTTGAGAAACACGAGGTAACGCCCGAGCGCGTCGTCGATACGCGCCGCCTTGCCAATATCGTGAGCCTCCGCGCGATGACTCAGCAGCTCGGCGTCATCGAAGACCAGCTTTTCGATTCGGCACTCCGTCTCGTCGTCGAGCTTGTAGCCCTCGCGCGAAAAGAACTTGATGCCGTTGTCCTGGAAAGGGTTGTGCGAGGCGGAAATCACGACGCCCGCGTCGGCCCGCATGCTGCGCGTGAGGAACGCGATCCCCGGCGTCGGCAACGGCCCGATCAGCCACACATCCACGCCCATTGAGCAGATTCCCGATTCGAGCGCGGTCTCGAGCATGTAGCCTGAGAGACGCGTGTCCTTGCCGATCAGGATTCGACGATGACGTCCGCTTTTATGGCGGAAAACATACGCCAGCGCACGCCCGAGCTTGAGCGCCGTCTCGGAGGTAATTGGTTCGCGATTCGCGACGCCGCGCACGCCGTCGGTGCCGAAGAGTTTAGGATTGGTGTTCATCTGCGGTGGTTGTTCGCTTGTCGTGATACATGCGGAGTCTAACCTTGTCGGGGCTCTCGCGCACGATTTGCATGCCGTCGGGCAGATTCACCTGAACCGGCAGATCGTGGAGCCCGGGCGCGAGATCCTTGGCGTCAACGTAGAGAATACCCTTGGTGTCGAGGTTCGCGAGCTTGAGCACCGGGCCGCGGATCGTGATCGAGCCCGCGTGGGGCTCGACGCGGAAGCGATAATCGCAGTTTTGAACTTCGACGCTCACCGAACGAAACTCGCGGTCGCCGATAACCTCATTAACCGAAACACGCGCATCAACCGAATCGAGGCTGTAGCGCAGCATCGAATTGGTGTCGGCAAGATCGATCTCGCGCTCGACGTCGTTGGTGATGCCGCTTACGTCGAACGGCTCGGTATCGATTTGCGAGAGCGGCAGAACGAAACGGCTCGGACCACTGACATCAACAGTGGCGGGACGGATGTCAACTCCCGATATCGTATATCCGTTTGCAACCTTGCCCTGCGCGGTCAGATGGATCGGCACAGAGCGCGTCATGTCGCGGTCGACATCGAGCGTTATCAAGTCAGGAGAAATACGGGTGACAGTAGTGCCGCGCGGAACGTTGAACATCGTGGGCAGAATGCGGAGGTCCGATTGTCCGCTCCCGATTCCCTTAAGGCGCATCGTAACAGCGATCCGCTCAGGATCGAGGAGAGAGAGGAGAGTGCGCGGGCCGGTGACTTCGATCTTCACGAAATCCGGCGGCCGATTGATGATCGTCAGACCCTTGGGCAACTGGCGATAATTAATCGGTACCGTGAGCGCGATTACCGAGCCGCGCTCACCCGCGTTGACAAACATCCAGAAGCCGATCGCGATCAGCAGAGCGAGCAAGCGGAGGCCCAGGTTGCGTGTGAGCTGGCGCCGGATCCGATCGAGATCCAGCCGATTCTTCAGCAGCTCGAAATCTATCCGCCTCACAACTCACCTACGCCGCCAGCTTGCTCAGCGCCTGGCGTACGTCGTCGGGTGCAAGCCCGCGCAGCAACTCCCCGCTTCGCGCGATAGAGATCGTGCCGTCTTCTTCCGAGACTACGAGCACCACGGCGTCAGTATCTTCGGTAATCCCGATCGCCGCGCGATGGCGCGTGCCGAACGCCAGGCTCACGTTGGGATTGGTCGAGAGCGGCAACAGGCACGCCGCGGCCAGCACGATATCGCCTTTGATAATCACGGCGCCGTCGTGCAGCGGTGAGCCGCGCATGAAAATCGTCTCGACGAGTTCCGGCGAGACGCGGCCGTTGATGGTGCGCCCACTCTCGACATACTCGTTGAGCCCGACATCCTGCTCGATCACGATCAACGCGCCGATCCGCCGCGCCGAGAGCCATGCCGCTGATGCTGCCAGCGCCTCCGCCGAGGTCGCCATGGGAGCGCGTGGCACAAAGAACGATTGCGAGCCCACCCGCGTCAGCGCGCGGCGAATATCGGACTGGAAAATCACGACCAGGATCACGACCAACGACGAAAGAAAGTTGTTGAGTAGCCAGTTGAGCGTGAACAGGCCGAGGAGCTGCGAGGCGACGAACGCGCCGCCCACGATTATCAGCCCCGCCACCATCTGCGTCGTGCGCGTGCCGCGGATCAGCAACGCGATGCGGTAGAAGACGTAGGCGACGATCAGGATATCGAGGATATCCTGCCACCTCGGCGCCGGAATCATGGGCATGTAGTAGTGCATCGCTATTCTGCAGCGGCGCGCGCCACCTCGTCTGCGATCCGCACCGCGGCGAGCGCCGCCGCCGGATCATGCACGCGCACGATCGAAGCACCGCCAATGATCGCGAGCGCATCTACCGCGGCGCTGCCAACCATCACCTCGCGCTCAACCGATCCCGCGATACTCCTGATGAAGCGCTTGCGCGACGCGCCTAGCATAATCGGATAGCCGAGCGCCGTTAGATCGGGCAAGGATGCGAGCAGCGCAAGGTTGTGGCGCGCGTTCTTGGCAAAGCCGATGCCGGGATCGAGGATAATCCGCGAGCGTGCGATTCCGGCACGCTCCGCGGAACGGGCGCGCGCGAATAGGTAATCCTTCACCTCGCGCACGACGTCACGATAGCGCGCAAAGTGCGCATGATTGTGGGGCTCGCCCCGCAGATGCATCAGCACGACGGCGCACTTCGATCGCGCGGCCAGCGGAGCCATTTCAGGGTCGCTCTCGAGCGCGGTGATATCATTAATTATCGACGCGCCCGCATCGAGCGCGATCTGGGCCACGGCGGCGCGTCGGGTGTCGATCGAGAACGGCACGCGAAGTTCGCGGCCGAGCCGCTTGAGCACCGGCGTGACGCGCGCGATCTCCACTTCGGGTGCGACTCTTACCGCGCCGACCGGCTTGGTGGACTCGCCGCCGACGTCGATTATGTCGGCACCGGCTTCCTGCATCTCGATTGCGTGCGCCACGGCTTTTCCAGGGTCGAGGTATTTTCCGCCGTCAGAGAACGAATCGGGCGTAACGTTCAGCACCCCCATTATAGCCGGAAAACGAACGACGCCGCCCGCGAGTCTGATGCTTCGGGGCGGCGTGCTGCGAATCGAACTTTTAGTCTGGAGGGCTCCGTTCGAGCTTGAACTGGTCTGCGGCTTCATCTCGCCAGCATCGATACGCCGCCGGCGTCCGCAAAATCAGGCCGGCGTCCGATCAGACCAGCACCGGCTTGGGCGGCAGTCCGGGCACGGCCTCCTGCTCATCGGCCGTCTTGGGCTTCTCTTTGCTCGCATCCGCTTCGGGGCGCGTACCAGTATCTGCACTGGCCGCACGCGACGGAGGCATCTCGCGTCCTTCCTGGAACGCCTTCGCCATGGCCTCGACTTCGGTACCGTCGAGTACTTCCTTCTCGAGCAGGCGCTCGGCAACAGCGTGGAGCAGCGGCAAATGATCGGAGAGAAGCTGGCGCGCCTTCTGATACGAGTCGTCAATAATGTGGCGTACCTCGCGATCGATCTCGACGGCGGTGTGCTCGGAATAATCCTTGTGGTGTGCGATATCGCGGCCCAGGAAGACCTGTTCCTCGCGCTTGCCGAAGGTCATCGGGCCGAGCTCCTTGCTCATGCCCCATTCGCAGACCATCTTGCGCGCAAGCTCGGTCGCCTTCTCGATATCGTCACCGGCGCCGGTCGTCATGTGGCCAAAAACAAGTTCCTCGGCGCAGCGCCCGCCGAACATCATGGCAAGCCGCGTCATCAGGTAGTCGCGCGAGTAGGTGTAGCGATCGTCGAGCGGAAGCTGTTGCGTGACGCCGAGCGCCATCCCGCGCGGGATGATCGTAACCTTGTGCACCGGATCGCCGCCGGGCAGTAGCACGCCGACGAGCGCGTGGCCACCCTCGTGATAAGCGGTGTTCTTGCGCTCGCCCAAAGACATGACCATCGAGCGCCGCTCGGCGCCCATCATGACTTTGTCCTTGGCGAGCTCGAAGTCCGCCATCTCGACCTTTTCCTTGTTGCGACGGGCGGCGAGCAACGCAGCCTCGTTCACTAGGTTCTCGAGGTCGGCGCCAGCAAAGCCTGGCGTCGAGCGGGCGAGGCGGCTGATATCGACATCGTCGGAGCAAGGAACCTTTCGCGTGTGAACCTTGAGAATGCCGGCGCGACCTTTCACATCGGGGCGAGGAACGACAACACGCCGATCGAAGCGGCCTGGCCGGAGCAGCGCGGGATCGAGCACGTCGGGCCGGTTGGTCGCGGCGACGAGGATCACGCCCTCGTTGGCCTCGAAGCCGTCCATCTCGACCAGCAACTGGTTGAGGGTTTGCTCGCGCTCGTCGTGGCCGCCACCGAGGCCCGCGCCACGGTGACGCCCAACGGCGTCGATTTCATCGATGAAGATAATGCAGGGCGCGTGCTTCTTCCCCTGGACGAAGAGGTCGCGCACGCGCGAGGCGCCGACGCCGACGAACATTTCGACGAAGTCGGAACCTGAGATCGAGAAGAACGGGACGCCCGCTTCACCCGCGATTGCGCGCGCTAGGAGCGTCTTGCCGGTGCCTGGAGGTCCAACTAGCAAGACGCCCTTTGGAATGCGGCCGCCAAGGCGCGTAAAGCGCTTCGGATCGCTCAGGAACTGGATTATCTCCTCGAGTTCGTCCTTGGCCTCGTCGATTCCGGCTACATCGGCAAACGTGACTTTATGAGTATTTTCTGTGAGAAGTTTGGCGCGGCTCTTCCCAAACGACATCGCCTTGCCGCCGCCGATCTGCATCTGGCGCATGAAGAATATCCAGAGCGCCGCCAGTACGAGGATCGGGAACCACTGGATCAGTACGACCATCCACCACGGGTCGCCCTCGGCGGGTTTCGCAGCGATCTTTACGTTTTTGTCGCGCAGGATCTTGACAAGGTCAGGATCGTTAAGCGCGTAAACCTTGAAGTGCTCGCCTGAGGTGTAGTCGCCCTTGATCAGGTTGCCCTGGATTGTGACCGAGCCGACCTTACCGTCCTGAACGTCATTGAGGAACTGGGAGAAGATTATTTCAGGTTCGCGAGGCTGCTGTCGGCTGAAGATATTGAACAGCAGCAGGAACATCAGTCCCAGCACTAGCCATAGCGCAATACTGCGGGAAAACTGGTTCATCCCACTTAAAAGGTACCACGCACGTTAAACAGCGCGCAACGTGAAAAGCCTAATTGTCAAGGATTTCCCGCGCTTCTAATCTAATCACCAACTCGGTGGCCCGAGTGACGAGTCCAACGCGGGCACGAATCACGCCGGGGACCCAGGCAATCTCGTCACCAAGCATGACGATCGGCCATCCAGACCGTTTCCCGCGCGAGATCTTCCGGTCGATATACACTTCCTTGAGCTTCCGGTGGCCCTCGATCCCGAGCGGTGCGACCCGGTCACCGTGGCGGAAGCTCCGCGCAACCAGCACGCCCTTCTCGAGCGCGTCGGCATCGAACACCGCCTCGCTAAGCGACGCTGGCATCGCGATCGAGTCCACAGGTTTGCGCCTGCCGGTAATCATAAGGCGGGCTGCATCGATTCGCGTGTCACCATCGAGAGCGAGCGAGATCGAGTACTCATTTTTTGGACGCGAACTTCGCCGGAAAAGTTTCAGCGCCGAATACTCGCGCTCGGCCCGCCAGCCGCCAGGAAGATCGATTGCCGCGCCGGGACCGCCCTCGAGCGCGCGTCGGCGGAGCGCGTCGATGTGGGAGCGTTCTATCCGACGGAGGCTGCCCGCCGTTCGCGCGATAAACCCGCGAAGGACCGGATTCACGAGTGCTTCTGGAACTTGAGCAAGCCGCGCCGCGTCGAGCGCTCCAGGCCCGAGCATCAACGCGTCGAGTTCGCGCTCGGCAAGCGTTGCGACCAGGTCATCGAGCGCGCGCATCTCGCCGCCAAGTTCCGCGAGGCGCCGAGCAACACCCGGCGCGTACTCGCGATCGAGCATCGGCATCAGCTCGTGCCGGATACGGTTCCTTAGGATGGATCGCCATGCGTTGCTCGAATCCTCGACGAACTCGAGCCGCCGCTCGCGGACATAGTCGAGGATTCCTTCGCGCGGGATCGCGAGCATCGGCCGGATTATCCGGCCCGGTCCGCGTTCCTGCATCGCAGCGAGGCCGGTAACGCCCGCGCCGCGAAGCATCCGCATCAGGACGGTCTCCGCCTGGTCGTCTGCATGATGCGCGAGCCCGATGAAATTCGCCCCGCACTCATCGGCGGCGCACTCGAGAAAGGCGTGGCGAGCGTCGCGGGCCCGTTCTTCGAGATTCGCCGAACCGATGTCGAGGCCTTCGGCGCGCTCGACGATCAGGGCGACCTCGAGGCGCTCGCATAGCTCGCGGACAAAAGCCTCGTCGCGATCGGCCTCGACAGCGCGAATCCGATGATTCAGATGCGCCGCCGCGAGTCTGAATCCAAGCTTCGGTTGAAGTTCAAGTAGTACATGAAGAAGTGCGACGGAATCCGCTCCGCCCGAGAGCCCCGGTAGAATCGACGAGTTGGCGCCGACGCCCGCGCGAACGAGCGCCGCCGAGACTGCCGCCACAAGCCGATTCTGCCCACCAGACATGGCTGAGAGGCTATTCCGCGCGTGCCGGTCGAGCAATCGCCGACTGCCTGGTCGCCTCGCGTGATCCAGAGACTCCGCGCGCACCCGGCGATCCTCGCCACGCAAGCGCCCCGCCGTTGATGCATCGGCGGCGCCGGAGTTAGGCTTTCCGGCGCGTTCGATCGAACCTCAATTTCGCGGGTGACGGGGATCCATGCATATCGGCGAATCTTTCAGACGATCGTTGCTTCGCTCTGCGGCAGTGGCGTTTATCCTGGCGTCTATCGCCCCAGCACCCGAGGCCCACGCGGCTTCCTGCAGCGGCAACGCCTGCAACCAAATCACGCTCGACCTCAACCATTGCCAGGTGCGGAACACGGGCGACAAACCGGCCCGGGTCGAATTGAATATCGAGTTAGCGTCGCTCTACAAGTTCAACAGCCAGTCCGAGATAGACATACCGGCTATCGGCGCCGGGAGTTCGGTGAGGATCCAGGGATTCGGCGGCTGCCCGGATGCCTCAGACCTCGCAAGTTACAACGCATATTTGGCGGTCTCCGACCCCGCCAACTGGGCCAAGCTCGACGCCGCCTTCGGTTCAAACATGCAGCTACCGCAATGCAGCGGAACCGCCTGCAACGTCGTCGCACTGGACGAGGAGAACAATTGCGTGTGGGCGACGAACAAGAGCGCCAAGCCGGTCGCGATGACCGCAGCGTTCGGCGCAACGACGATCAGTGTCGCGCTCGACGGCGCCGACGCAAAGAAGGCCGGGCCGCGTAGCGATATAATCGGAAGCCCAATGGACACCGGGATCGATCCACGATGCGGGGAGGCGGAGCGCTCCGAAAAGATGCTCGAGCAACTGAAGGCACAGGGCAATTCCGTCCCGGACGATCCGAGCCTCGACCAGCTGGTGTGGCGATGCCAGCAGCAGCAAAAGGCGGCCGCGGCCAAGAGCACGGCGCCGGCGGCGTCGAGGGAGAACGGCTACCAGGCATGGGGCTACGAAGCCTTCACCAATTCACATTATCCGATCTACTGGGGCAGGCTGGTGACGCCGTCGGGATGCGTGCAGCGAATCAGTGACCTCAGGTCGTATACCGCGAACTATCAATGAGAACGGCGCGGGTCCCGCTCGTCAGGGCAGCAGGTTCACTCGCCGAGGCGGTCGAGCAGATGCAGGATCACGCCGATTCCCGGCAGGTTAACCTCGAGTTCCTCGGCCAGCGTGCGAATCAGGCGGATTCGCTCGAGCGCGCCACGATCGTAAAGCGGTTCTCTCCGGCCGTCGATTTCGGCAACCTGTGCGGGCGAAATCAGGTCCTCATGCTCCCAGACCGCGAGCTGGCGCTCGCTCGCGCCCGTCACGGTACAGAGCACTGTGCGGCTCAAGAGGACGGTCTCGCCACGCGAGCCGCGCCGCCTCGAACTTGAAGTGCGTCGTGCCATCACGTCAGCCCCTCATCAGCTCCGCGCGCGGATCCGGAACGTTGCGCGACTTGAGCCGCTCGGCGAGCTGTTCCATCAGACCGCGTTCCTCAGAGGTGAGATTCGTCGGCGCCAGCACCTTGAGTTCGTAGAGGAGATCACCCGCCGGCTCCTTGCCGCGCGCCGGCAGGCCCTTGCCGCGAAGACGCATCACGCGCCCGGTCTGGCTGCCAGCGGGAATCTTGAGCGCGACTTTGCCATCAACGGTCGGCGCCGTTACCTCGGCGCCGAGTGCCGCCTCGTAGTCCCACACCGGCAGCGAGCACCGGATATCGCGCCCGGCAATCGTGAAGAACTGATGCGGCTCGATCCTCACGGTAAGGAACAGATCGCCGTTGAGGTCGGGCTTCGGTCCATGACCGCCCTGCCCCTTTAGCCTCAGTTGAGTGCCATCGCCTGAGCCGGCGGGAATCGTGATCTCGAGCGTGCGATGCGCCGGGATCACGCCGCTGCCACCGCAGGTCGGGCAAGGCGATGCCGAGCGGATGACGCGGGCTTTGCCCTGCCGCTGCTCGCGCGCGATCATGCCGGTGCCACCGCACTGCGGGCAGTCATCCTCTGCAGTGAGACTCAGCCGGCGCTTGGTGCCGTGCACGGCCTCGGCGAGAGTGACGGCAACCTCGGCACGCAAATCCGGCGCGCGCATCGCCTCGCCGTTGAAGTCGAACCCCGAGAATCCGCGGCCGCCGCGCGCGCGAAAGCCTCCGCCACCGCCGCCGAAAAACTGCGAGAAGAAATCGCTGAAGTCTTCGCCGCCCTCGAAGCCGCGCGCGCCTGCTCCCTGAGCTGCGGCCTCACGCGCGTAGCGGCGGCGCATCTCGTCTTCCGTTGCGCCGCGCTCCCAGTCGGCGCCGAGCTCGTCGTACTTGTTGCGCTTGGCGGGGTCGGAGAGGACCTGGTACGCCTCGTTGATTTCCTTGAATTTCTGCTCAGCGGTTTTGTCGCCGGGGTTTACGTCCGGATGATGCTTGCGGGCGAGCTTGCGGAACGCGCTCTTGATATCGGCTTCGGAGGCGGTGCGTTCGACACCGAGCGTTTTGTAGTAGTCGCGGAATTCCATCGAGTGGTCCAGCTATCCAAGATGCGCACGAAACGGAAGAAGGCAAGCCGTCGCGAGTGTCACGTGATTCCGGGTGTCGGGCTCATGGATGGCGCGACGGCAGCTCCTCGTCGCTCCGCGGCGCTTCGATCAACTCCTTCAGCCGCGCCTCCATCTCGCGCAACTCCGCTTCCAGGGCCGCCTGGCGTCGCCACACGAACAACACGTAGAGGAAGATCACGATAAAAATCGCCGAATAAGCCGCGACCAGGAAAGTGAAGTGATCCATCACGCATCTCCGGCACGCATCTCGGCGAGCGCAATCTCCTGCCCCATCCGGTAAAGGCGCGTGCGCGCCCGAAGCTGCGCGAACCTGAGCATCAACAGCCAGAGGAAAAAGATCGTGAACGCGGCGAGCGAGAAGAGAAGAGCCACGACCATCCGCGGATCTTCGAGGCCGTGCTCACCCGTCTTGGTGATCAGCACCGCGGGATGAATCGTGCGCCATAGCCGCACCGAGACGATCACGATTGGAACGTCCAACGCGGCAACGATCCCGACCACCGCGGCGAAGCGCGCCACTTGCGGCGAGTCGTCGGCGCTAGCGCGGAGCAGCAGGTAGCCACCATACATCAGCCACAGGATAAAGGTCGTGGTGAGGCGCGAATCCCACGTCCACCACACGCCCCAAATCGGCTTGGCCCAGAGCGAGCCGGTCAGCAGGACGAGAGTGCAGAAGACCATCCCGATTTCGGCCGCCGCGTAGCCGAGATCGTCCCAAATCCGCTCCCCGAGCCACAGATAGAAGATTCCGGCGAGCGCGACGAGCCCGAATGCGGCGAATGCAACCCACGCGCATGGAACGTGGAAGTAGAAAATCCGTTGCGCGATACCCTGCTCGGCCTCGGTCGGCACCCAGTCGAAGATCATGAAGATGGCTACCAGCATCAGCGCGAGACTCGCGTAGCCGAGCACTTTGCGTATCGTTGAACTCATACGCGGCCCTCAATCCTCGCGCGCGACATACTCGAACAAAAGGTAGCCTGCGGTGACGAACAGGACATCGAATGCTACCAGAATCTTGAGCCACTGAGCGATTGCGCTCTCAGGTGCGCCCCCGAGCAGGGCGGACGACGCTTTCACGCCCGCGATGAGAGCGGGCACGAACATCGGCACGGCAAGAATCGGCAGCAGCAGGTCGCCCATCCGCGTGCGATTGGAAATCGCCGCGAGCAGGGTCGCGAGCGCCGCAAAGCCGAGCGTGCCAAGCGCGAGGATTGGCGCGATACGGACGAGCGTGAAATCGAAGTTGAGGTTGAAGAACAGTACCATCAGGACGACCGAGCCGATCTCGGCAATCGCCATGAAGATAAACGCCGCAGCGAGCTTCGCGGCATAGAGCGTCGAAGGCTCGATCGGACTCAGCAACAGACCACGAATACAGTTGTTGTCTCGCTCGGCGAGCAGAGCGCGCGTCGCGCCGAGCATGCCGGAGAAAACCAGAGCCACCCAAAGCGCGCCGGCCGCGGCATCAGCGCCGCGCGCCCGCGACGCATCGAGTGCAAACACCATCACGACCAGGATCAAAAGCGAAAGGGCGAGCAGCGCGACGGTGCTCTCCCCGCTTCTAAGCTCGAGGCGCAAATCCTTGCGCAATACCGCCGCGAACGCCGCCATCAGGTCACCTTCCGAGCAACGAGCGCAGGCGCGCGATACGCCCGGATTCGGCGCCGTTCTGCGATGGCGAACGTCGCGTGAGCGTTGCGCGAGCCAGATCGAAGACTTCAAATTCCAGGTCTTCCATCTCGGGTACGACATGCGCGCTCGCAACCATCGACGCACCGCGCCCAACCGCTTCGCGAATCAATGACATGATCATCTGCACCGCGTCGCTGTCGAGCGACGCGAACGGTTCGTCGAGCAGGAGAAGCCCCGGTTCCCCGATCATCGCGCGCGCGGCAGCGAGGCGCTGCTCGATGCCGCGGGAGAGCGTGCGCACGCGCCTCTCGGCAAAGCGCTCGAGACCGACGCGCTCTAGCCATCGCGCTGCGACGTCGCGCGGATCAGGCAACGCGTAAAGCTCGGCGTAGAACTCTAGGTTCTCGCGCGCGGTCAGGTTCGGATAGAGGTAGCTCTGATGCGCCAGCATCCCGATTCGCCGCCGGTAGCGGGCCGTGAGCCGGCGGCTGTCGAGGCCGAAGATCAGAGCATTGCCGGCAGTCGGCGCGGAAAGCCCGGCGAGGATTCTTAAGAGCGTCGACTTGCCGGCGCCGTTGGCGCCCACGATAAAAATCGTGCGGCCTGGCAATAGGCGCATCTCGACGTCGCGCAAAACGTGATGCTGGCCGAAGCTCTTTCCCAAGGCATGGGTTTCGACGACCGGCGCCGCCATCTACTCGTTCCAGTTGGTGGCGCGCGGCGTGGATTTGAGAGCCGTGCCGCACTCGGCACAAAAGCGGGCGTCCTTCAGCGTGCGGGTGCCGCACTGCGGACAGAACTGGATATTGGGCGGGTGCGTCTCGGGCCTAAGGACGAGCACCGGTGGAGGCTGTTCGGCGGGCCGCTTGATGGCTTCAGGAGCCGGCGTCGGCGCAATTGAAAGCGAAGCCTTCCGTAGTTCGTCGCGAAGTTGATCGGATTCCTGCATCGCCTTGAGCGCGCGGTTTTCGAGCGCGTTCTTGAGCGTATCGTAATCGGCGTCGGATAGCTTGCCCATCTCGCGATCGAACTCGAGTTCGCGAAGCCCCTGCACCGCGAGACCGCGCTCATGCGCGAGGCGTTCGAGGCCAGTCTCGCGCGCGCTCTTGGAGCGGCGGCGGCCAAGACCACTCGCGAGAGGCGCTGCGACGAACAGCGCGACACCCGCGATAATCAGCGCGGCCGCGATCATCACGGCCATGGCTCAGCGGTTCTCCTTCAATTCGTTCTCGAGGCGGCGGCGCAGATCGGAATCGAATGCGGACGGCTCGGATGGCGCCGGCGATTTCCCCGAGCGCGCAGGTGCGCCGCGCCAGCGGGTGAACGCAAGCGTGATAAATCCGCCGCCAAGCACAATCGCAACGAACGGCATCGTCCACGCGAGCAGGTTGAAACCCTCGGTGGTCGGCGCCGACAGGATCTTCTCGCCGAACTTATGCCGATAGTAAGCGAGAATCTGATCGCGAGTCTCGCCGTGTGAGATCATCGCTTCGATCTCACCGCGGAGCGGCACCGAGAAGCTGCACTGCGGATGGTTGCAGTTGGCGACCGTGAGGCCGCATCCGCATTGGCAGGTGAGGCCCTGGCTGACCTGGTTTACGGTGGTCCGCGCCGCGGCGAAGGCTCCTGGAGCTACTGCGAGCAACATCGTGAGCGCAATCGCTACCGCTGCCTTGCGATGGGCGTGCGCTGCTCCCCTTCCCGATGCGGGAAGCGGTTGGGGGTTAGGTCGAGTCCCTGATTTTGAAAAGCCGATCACAGAGTCCGACCTAACCCCCTTTCCCTTCCTCCAGGGAAGGGAAGTTTGACGCTCCGTTGCCGGTGGTGACTTCGCAGATTCAATTTCTTCACACACGCTCGGAATGAAGCGAAGAAACGGTGCGCAGAAACAATCGCAGCGGACTCGTGCACGATGGTGTCGGCCTTGTTTGGATTCCTCGCGTCGAAGACTCGGCTCGGAATGACGCAAAGAAAGGGCGAGAGAGTATCTGTTCAAACGATTTCGGCGCGCTCATCGCGGTTAGCAGCCTCCGCCGGGCGCCGCCTCGCCGGCGTATTCCTCGGCGCGGCCGCGTCCGATGGCGACGGCGATCGCCGCGCGCTCGCGCACGTTCGGCCACATCACGACTACAGTGCCAATCGCCATCAGGAGTCCTCCCGCCCATAGCCAGAGGGCGAGCGGGGTCAGGAAAACTTCGAACGTGGCGCGATTGCCGTTGTCGTCGAGGCCCGCCAGCACGACGTAGAGATCGGCGAACGGCGTGGAGCGAATAGCAACCGCCGTCGCAGGCTGCTGCTGGCGCTTGAAGAAGAGCTTTGCGGGAGTCATCACGGTGACCTCGCGGCCGTCGTCTATCACGGCGAGGCGTGCAATTGCCTGCTCGAGGTGCGCGTTCTCGTGCTCGTCGAGGCCGAGGTACTTGAGCGAGAACGATCCGATTGTGAAGCTGTCGCCGACGGCCACGCTCTTCTTTGCTTCCATCTTGAAGAACGACGAGCCGATGATCCCGACGAAGGCGGCGAGCACGCCAAGGTGGATGATGTATCCGCCGTAGCGGCGGTTGTTCTTCGCCACGAGGTTGACCAGCGCTCTCGCGGAACGCTCGGAAACCATGTGGCGGCGCGCGCTCACGCCGCGGCGGAACTCGACGATAATCGTACCAAGCACGAACGCCGCCAGTGAAAATCCGGTCGCCGCATACCATTCGTGAGTACCGGCGAAGATTGCCACGAGTCCGGCGGCGACGCCGAGTGCTACCGGCGCGGCGAAACTCCGCACGAGGCGATCGGCGCTAGTACGACGCCACGCGATCAGCGGGCCTACGCCCATCAGGAATATAAGTGCGAGCGCGAGTGGCCCGTTGACGCGATTAAAGAACGGCGGGCCGACGGTGATCTTCACGCCGCGGACCCATTCGGAGAGCACTGGGAAAATCGTGCCCCAGAAGACCGCGAACGCGATTCCGACGAGCACCAAGTTGTTGAAGAGGAAGGCGGCCTCGCGCGAGAGATACGATTCGAACTCGGCCGGGCTTCTCAGATCAGGCGAGCGCCAGATGAGCAGTGCTGTGTAGCAGGCGACGATCGCGATCAGGAACGCGAGAAAGTACGGCCCGAGCCCTGATTGCGTGAACGAATGCACCGACGAGATCACGCCGCTACGCGTGATGAAGGTGCCAAAGAGCGTGAGCGAGAACGCGAGGCCGATCAGCGCGAGGTTCCACACCTTCAGCATGTCCTTGCGTTCCTGGATCATCACCGAGTGCAGGTACGCCGTCATCACGAGCCACGGCATGAAGGCGGCGTTCTCGACAGGGTCCCACGCCCAATAACCGCCCCACCCAAGCACCTCGTAAGCCCAGCGCGCGCCGAACATGTTGCCGAGAGTGAGAAAGAACCACGAGAAAATCGCCCACCGCCGCGTCGAGCGGATCCACGAGTCGTCGAGCTTGCCCGTGATGAGCGCCGCCGCGCCGAATGCAAACGGAACCGTCGAGCTCACGTAGCCGGTGTAGAGGGAAGGCGGGTGTATCGCCATCCAGTAATTCTGCAGGAGAGGGTTGAGGTCGCTGCCTTCGACCGGCACCGGTGAGATCAGATCGAACGGCCGCGTGATGAAGTTCAGCATGAAGAGGAAAAAGATCGCGACGCCCGCCATCACCGCGAGCGCATACGGCGCGGTGTCGGGATTCCGACGCCGGTTCTGGAACGCCGCGATCGAGGTGAAAATCGAGAGCAGCCACGTCCAGAAGAGCAGCGAACCCTGCTGACCGCCCCAGAGCGATGTGAACTTGTACGCGGTTGGCAGCGTGGTGCTCGAATACGACGCGACGTATTCGAGCGTGAAGTCGCTCCTGAGCAGACCGTTGCAGAGCGTGATGACCGCGATCGTCACCATCGCGCACATCGCCCAGAGCGCGTGCCGTCCGCTCACGATGAAATCCACGCGGCCGCGGCGCACGCCGTAAACGTTCGCGAAGATCGAATAGATCGCGAGCACCAGCGCGACCGCGAGACAGAGTTTGCCGAGGTCAGGCATCGGCGGACTACTTCGACCCGGCAGCGCGATACTTGGACGGGCAGCTCGTCATCACTTGGGTAGCCGCGATCGTGCCATCAGGCTCAAGCTTGCCCTCGACAATCACGTCACGATTGGGCGCGAACATGTCTGGCTTGGGCTCGCCCTGGCTCACGATGTTGAAGCTTGGGGCTTCATCTATAGCGACCGGCTTGATCGAATCGTTCGCGGCGGCCGAATTGGCCACGGGCGGAATCGGATAGATCGCGAACTTGAGCGTGAGCGTCGAGGCATCCCACGCGATCGTGCCGGGCTTGACGCGGCCGGCGATCCTTAGCGATTGACCCCTAAGCTCGGTCGCGCGAGCACTCACTTCGGGCACGGTCAGGTAGTACTCGGAGGTCGATCGGATTGAGGAAATGATCAGGTAGGCGATAGCCGCGACGATCAGCCCGGAGCCAATCAGAAAGCGCGGCTTTATTCGCGTGCCCAACTTACCCAAGCCTCAATCGCGCGATGCCGCCGCCAAATCACGGAAAACGGCGACGGGCCAGACGCCCTCGATTTTCGCAGGCATCCCCGATGCATACAACAATGCAGATGCGCGTTCTTTGAAGCTCTAGACGTCCATCGCGGATGCGTCGGCGTCTTTTGGGCCGACCGCGACACCACGCTTCGACGCGCGGATGAAGTCGATCATCTCGCGCACCTCAGCGGTGAGATCGCCCGCCTCGAGCATCCGCTCGACGGCGAGCTTCAGGTTCTGCCGCTGGCCGAAGAGTTCATTGAACGCATCGCGAAGCGCGCGCACCTGCGACGCGTTGAATCCGGCACGACGAAGCCCAACGACGTTGATCGCGCGCAGCGTGTGCGTCCCGTCCATCACGCAGAACGGAGGAACGTCACGGCTGGTGCGGCTTAGCCCGCGCATCATCGCGAGCCTCCCGATGCGCGTGTACTGATGAACCACGCAGTTGCCGGAGACGAGCGCGCGGTCACCCACTTCGACCCATCCCGCGAGCAGCGCGCCGCCCGCGATAAGAGTCGAGTTGCCGACGCGGCAATCGTGGGCAACGTGCGAGTTCTGCATGAAGAAATTATCGTCACCGATGATCGTGATTTCGCCGCGCTCGCTGCCACGATGCACCGTCACCTGCTCGCGAAAGACGTTGCGGTTGCCGATTCGCACGGCGCGCGGCACGCCGCTGTAAGTGAGATCCTGCGGCTCGTTGCCGATAACGACGCCGGGATGAAGCACGTTGCCCTCGCCCAGCTCGGTGTCGCCAAGGATCGTGACGTGACCGATAAGCCTCGTCCGCGGGCCAAGACGGATCCGTCCTTCGAGCATGCAGAACGGCCCGACGTCGACGCCGGGCGCGAGTTCCACGCTCGCGCCAATCACAGATGACGGATGGGTTCGCGGCGAACCCGGACTCTCGGCCGTCCCCATTCAGTGCAGAATCCTGTGCTTTTTGCGGTCGTCGGGATGCTCGTTGACCGGATCGGTGGGAGGACCGCCGGGGACGCGATACTCCTCCGCCGCCCAGGTTCCGAGATCAACCATACGGCATCGTTCGGAGCAGAACGGGCGAAAACAATTCTTCGCCGTCATGTCCACCGGTTTGTGGCACGTCGGACATCGCATAGGAAGATTCTATCCACTCAGCCGCGGGGCAAGCCATACTCGCCGATTCGCCGCGGTCAGCCCGCGGCTACATCTGCTGGCGCGAGATAAAAACGCTCCCCTTGTTGCCGATATGCACGCAGTTGATGTCGTTGCGGTTGAATTGCGGCGTGCAGAGCGGCATGTCCACGGCCGGGCACTTGTAGAGATTCGCCTCGATCACCTCGCACTTCGAAAGATCGAAGTTCGCCTGTGTGAGCGGCGAGCCTGTAGTTGGCGGAGGCGGCGGCGTCTCCGTTGAGCACCCTGCGAGCGCAAGCATCGCGAGCGCCCCCGCCATCGCCATCAGCTTCATTTTCGAAACCATCATCGTAGTCATCCTCCCAATGCGATCTTTGGCGCCGCGCGCCGCTCCTGAGCTTCCGTTCAAACGGCCACCGGCGGCTCTAGAAGACATCAGAGCCGCAATGGTCGTTTCCTCCGGCCATGCGGAACGTGGCCGATCGATAGTCATATACGATCCGCTCGAAGTAACAATACTCTTTGTCGAGTTGTGGACCCTTGTAGATCAGGCTCACGTGGATCAGGAGGTTCGAGTCGCCCGCGCGCCACCGCTTTGTACGCTTCGGGCGTTAGGTAGGCGTAGAAGTAGTGCGGCACCGTTGGCGAGATGTTGCCCGCCTCGATCGAGGACATCTCGCCGTCAGGTGGCTTGACCCGTTTGCCGTCGAGGACAGCGTGCACGCTGACGATCGCGTCCACTGCGGGAATCTGGCCGAAGTTGCGGAAGTCAGCTGTGATCGTTGGACGCTCGGATTTAGTCGCCTCAAACGCGACGTCGGACACGCCGAGGAATGGCCGGTCGGCGACCGCGAAAACCATGCTCGCGACCTGCGCCGTCTTCCAGGTGGCGTAGGCGCTGAGCACGGCCGCGAGCACCATCATCACCGCCATCAAGACCGCGAAGCGAAGCGCGCGACCGAAGCGAGTGAGCTGCAAGCTCTGACGCGCGAGCTGCCGATCCTCGCGGCGCAGCAATTGATCGGCGCGTTCGGAGTCCGAGAGATCCTGGGGCGACTCGCGGCGACGGGCTGGAGAATCGTGCTCGGCCATCGAACAATTTGTATAGCGCCGCGACGGAGGCTTGGCTATCAACTGCCGCACCCGCGACGGGTGTTGCCTACACACGCAGTAATGGCAACACTTCGATTCTGGAGGGACCCGCGCAAATGCGCCGCGCCGACCGCCTGTTCGAGATCATCCAGCGACTGCGCCGCCGCGGCGTGGTCACGGCGCGCACGCTCGCGGAGCAGCTCAAGGTCAGCGAGCGCACGATCTATCGCGACGTGAGCGATCTTATCGAGAGCAAGGTGCCGATCGAGGGCGCGGCGGGAATCGGCTACTCGCTGCGCAAGGGCTACGACCTGCCGCCATTGATGTTCAGCGAAAGTGAGCTCGAGGCACTCGTGTTCGGTGCGCGGATGGTGCAGAACTGGAGCGACGCCGAACTCGGCCAAGCTGCAGACGCGGCGATCTCGAAAATCGAAACTGTCCTGCCGGCGCATCTCCAACGAATCGTGGAGGATAGATTGCTCTGGGCGCCGTCGGACGTGCGGCGCTTGCCGCTCACGTTCGATCTCGGCACGCTGCGCGGCGCGATTCGCTCGAATCACAAGATCCGTTTCCAGTACATCGATGAAAAAGGCGCCGAGACGCGCCGCAAGGTGCGGCCCTTGAGCCTCTGGTTCTATCCGCCGATCTGGATCGCGGTGTCGTGGTGCGAGCTGCGCAACGACTTCCGTTTCTTTCGCGCCGACCGAATGAAAGAGGTCGAGTTCCTCGACGAGTCGTTCGCGCCCGATCCGGCCAAATCGGCGGAAGCCCTCTTCGCGCGGCTGATGAGCCGCTCCTGAACATCTCTCCTGATCCCACGCTGTCAGGATCTTCGATTGCCAGATTGTCACGGCGGTTTTTGCTGACAGATGGTTGTCAGCATCGGCGCGCGGCTCAGCACGCTCGCGATGCTAACGTCACTTTCCAGCGATGAGGCTGAGGCCGCGTCCGCGACATTTCGGCAAAGGAGACGATCATGAGCACGGTGGCTTTGGAGCGCACCCCGATTCGCGATCAAGTGGTCGTGCTGGTGTCCGCAGAAGATTCCTACGGCGCCCTGTTTCGATGCGAGTATATCGCGCACGAAGTGTCGCCCGTTCCGCGCGATCACATCCACACGCACCAGGAGGAACGCCTCGAAGTGCTGGAGGGAACAGTGCGATGCCGCGTCTCGGGCGTCGTGCATATGCTCGCCGCGGGCCAGACCATGGTCATGCCGGCAGGAACGCCGCACGCGGTCTGGAACGACGATCCGCGCGGCTCGCGATCGATTTCGGAATACCGGCCGGCGATGAATGCCGAGGCGATGTTCCGCGAGTTCATCAGCGACCGCCGCGCGGCTCGCGCGCATCGCGCTCGTTGAATTTTATGATGTGGAGGATCAGATGATCACGCTCTACGTTTTCGGACCAGCCTTCGGCCTTCCTGACGCAAGTCCATTCGTGATGAAGACCGAGGTGCAGCTCAAGACGGCGGGCATCCCGTATCGCAAGGAGAGCAGCGCGCCGATGAACGGGCCGAAGGGCAAGCTGCCTTATATCGAGGACGGCGGCAAGCTCATCGGCGATTCCACGTTTATCCGTGAGCATCTGGCGGCGCATCATGGCCTCAACCTGGACGGCGGCCTCACCGCCGAGCAGCGCGCTCAATGCTGGGCGATCGAGCGGATGCTGGAAGATCATCTCTACTGGGCGATCGTCCACATGCGATGGATGATCGACGAGAATTTCGCAAAGGGCCCTGCTCACTTCTTCGACCGAGTGCCGGAGCCTGGACGTGAGGAAGCTCGCAAGCAAGGTCGCGACCGTGTCCGCGCCGCGCTGCATGCCCAGGGCCTCGGGCGGCACTCGGCCAATGAAGTCGCCGATCTTGGCGGCCGTTCACTAGCCGCGACGTCCACGCTGCTTGGCGATCGCGAGTACGTGATGGGCTCACGTCTTTGCTCCACGGACGCGACTACATTCGGTATGGTGGCCGGCGCGCTCGCGCCGCTCTTCGATTCACCGCTCGCCGGTTCGGCGCGCTCGCACAACAACCTCGTCGCGTACTGCGATCGGATGATGCAGCGGTTCTACCCGGAGTTCGCCTGGAATTCGCGCTAGGGCCTGGGCGCTTCGAACCAGAGGACGCCGAGCGCGGGCAGATCGATCGCGATTGAGTGCGAAAATTCGTGCCACGGGACGGAGGTCGCCTCGACGCCGCCCCTGTTGCCGACATTCGAGCCTCCGTAAATCGCGGCGTCGGTGTTGAGAATCTCGCGATACCATCCGGCGCGCGGCACACCGATGCGCTGAGCTGTGCGTACCACCGGCGAGAAATTGCACACGCAGACAATCGTCCGTCCTGAAGACGGCGCGATGCGCATGAACGCGATCAGATTGCTCGCCGCGTCGTCGGCTTCGATCCAGCGGAAACCTGACGGCTCCGTGTCAGCTTCGTAAAGCGCGGGTTCGTTGCGATAGATGTGATTCAAGTCGCGGACGAGCAGCTGCAATCCGCAATGCTCCGGATATTGGAGCAGGTCCCAATCGAGACTCTCGTCGTGATTCCATTCGCGCCGCTGACCGAAATCGGTCCCCATGAAAATCAGCTTCTTGCCAGACCGCGCCCACATGTATGCGAAGAAGGCGCGCTGATTGGCGAACTGCTGCCCCAAATCCCCCGGCATCTTGGAGAGCAGGTTGCGCTTGCCGTGGACGACTTCGTCGTGGGAAATCGGCAGCACGAAATTTTCACTCCACGCGTAGAGCAGGCCGAAGGTGAGGTCGCGGTGATGCCATTTGCGGTAGATGGGGTCGAGTGCGATGTACTCGAGCGAATCGTGCATCCATCCCATGTCCCACTTGAAGCCGAAGCCGAGCCCGCCCATCCAGGTCGGCCGGCTCACGCCTCCCCATGCCGTCGATTCCTCGGCGACCATCGTGATGCCGGGGTTGAGGCGATAGACCGCCTCGTTCATCGCTTTCAGGAACGAGATTGCTTCCAGGTTCTCACGCCCGCCGTACGCATTGGGGATCCAGTCGCCGTCGCGGC
>JASHQJ010000025.1 GCA_030037595.1 Candidatus Binataceae bacterium | reverse complement strand
TTGCTCGAGAAATATGGCTCGAAGATTCGTGTCCTGAGCCGGGGATCGATTCCCGGGCCATTGTCCGCGACTTCGAGCGTGAGGATCGAGCGCTCGGAACGATGCGTCGTCCGTACCTCGATTCGTGGTCGATCGCCGTTGTGATTGAAAGCGGTCGTTGCGCCCACTGCATTGTCGAGCAGGTTTACGAGCGCACGCTTTAACGCCTCGCGATCGAGCGGCATCTGCGGCAGGTTGGGTTCGAGCACGAGCGCAAAATCGACGTTGGGATTTGCCTCGCGAAAAATTGCCACTGTTTCTTCGGCGATCGCGTTGAGGTCGCCGCGAACGAGATTAAGATGCGGCATCCTTGCGAACGCGGCGAACTCGTTGACGAGACGCTTCAGTGCCTCGACCTCGCCGATAATCGTGCGCGTGCAATCTTCGATCAGCGTCGATTCGATGCCGGGTCGGTTCGCCAGTTGCCGGCGCATCCGCTCGGCCGAGAGCTGGATCGGCGTGAGCGGATTTTTGATTTCGTGTGCTATCCGGCGGGCGACTTCGCGCCACGCTTCCATCCGTTCGACCTTGGCAATCTGGCTTACGTCCTCGAAGAAGAGCACGGTGCCAGCGGGCTCGTCGGCGCGCTCACCCAGCGGGCTCGCCGTCATCATCAGTTCGGTTTCGCCGCCCTGCCCTTCGAACTTTACTGTGGCGCGTGCTTCGCGCGGACGCGTCGCGCTTGCGAACAGATCGTCAAGCGTATGAGTAAGCTGAATCGGAAATGCATCGGCGTACTTGTGACCGAGCGCCTCAGCGACGTTGATTCCAAGCAGCCGCTCGGCGCAGGGGTTGACCGACGTCACGATACCTTCGGAATCGAGACCGACGACGCCGGCCGAAACATTCCTGAGCAGCGTTTCGGTGTAGCGGCGGCGCTGCTCCAACTCGCTTGCGGATTTGCGCAGGTCCTCGGTCATCTGGTTGAAGGAATCGACCAGGCGGCCGATTTCGTCATCGCCGACGGGCGGGATGCGATAGTTCAAATCGCCGGCGGCGATAGCCTCGGTGCCTTGCGCGAGCAGCTTGATCGGCCCCGTGATGCCGCGCGCCAGATACATGCCGAACCAGCTCGCGAGCGTGACCACGACGAGGCCAATCAGC
Organism: Candidatus Binataceae bacterium; assembly: GCA_030037595.1. GTDB lineage: Bacteria > Desulfobacterota > Binatia > Binatales > Binataceae > JASHPB01. The sequence continues at coordinate 5,043 of JASHQJ010000025.1, read as the reverse complement.
ACCAACGCGAGTAGGTAACTGCGGAGAATCGGCTGACGCAGAATCCTGAGCTGGAAGTAATCCTCGGACACGCGTGAGATATCGGTCGCGCGTGTGGCAAGGCTCTTCGGTAGGTAATAGTCAACTACGACGGCGCCGGCGACGGCATCGGACTCGGGCGACGCGAAGATCGGCGCCGAGCCGCGAATCACGTCGGCTTGGCCGTAGCGGTCGGTGCGCGAGACAGTCTGTCCCTTCAGGGTTTCCGCAACGACTTGGGAATCCGGCGACACGCTGATTCCAGTGGGAGTCTTGGGGCTGAAGGCGACAACCAGGAGCTTGTGATCGGCCGAGAAAATCTCGATCGTGCCCAGGTTGTATTGCTGCTGGCGCTTATCAACGAGTTTCTTCAGGTCGCTGCGCTTAGCTGGTGCGAGCAGACCGTTCGCGGCGATTTCGCCGCCGAGATCGCGCGCGAAGTGGAGCGCGTTGTTGGCCGAGTTCAGGTAATAGGTCTTCGCGATTTCGAGCGAATCGTCGAGCACCTGCTGATACTCGGGGTTGAACCAGGTCTCGATATCGGCGTTTAGGAAAACGCCCGACACATAGAGCAGGAAAAGGCTCGGCACCAGGGCGACGGCGATAAAGCCCGCGACCAGACGGACCTGGAACTTCGATCCGATAAGCCCCTTGCGCCGCTCGAAAATGACCTTGGCAAGGTTGCGCCCGACCAGAAACAGCATCAGGCCGAGCAGCAGGAAGCTCAGGTTGAAGAGCGTGATAACCGCAAGGTTCGAAATCAGCGACGTATGTCGCGTGAGCGGCGGCAGCGCGGTCTGCGCGAAGACGAAGGCAATAAGAGTCGAGCCCGCGACCAACGCGGCGATAATCTCGCGGCGTCGCCGCTTGCGTTCGGCCCGCCGATGCGGGCTAAGGGGCTTCTCGTCGGCCACGATCAGCGCCTCATCAGCGAAAACACGATCGTTGCGATAACGCTCAGCACGAGGCAGGTGGCGAGCGGAAAGTAGAAGGTGAAGTTGCCGCGCCGAATGTAGATATCGCCGGGCAGTCGTCCGACGCCCGGGATCGAGCCAGCGGCCCAAATCGCGGCGCCGACGAGCGCGACCATCAGGCCCAGCATCACGAGGCTTTTTCCGAGCGGCGCCATAGCACGGCCAATTTCCGATTCTACATAAGGACAGGCCGAGGCCATATGGCCCCGGCCCGTAGCATTTCGGCTAATTGTCGGCTCTTTGAGGCCAGTCGCGGCTCAGGCGTGAGCTGCGGCGTGCGCCTCCTTGGCGGCCTGCGCCTCCTTGACAATCTTGTCCGCCACCATCGGCGGCGCTTCCTCGTAGTGCGAGAAATGCTGCTCGAAGGAACCGCGGCCGGAAGTTATCGAGCGAAGGTCGGGCGCGTATTTCAGCACCTCGGCCATCGGCACCTGGGCCTTGATTACCTGGCCGTTACCTTTGCTGTCCATGCCGAGGACCTTGCCGCGGCGCGAATTGAGGTCGCCAATCACGTCGCCCATGCACTCGTCGGGGCACGAAACCTCGATCGCGACGATCGGCTCGAGGATTATCGGCTTCGCTTTCTCAAGTGCTGCTTTAATTCCAATCGATGCCGCGATCTGAAACGCCATATCCGAAGAATCGACGTCGTGGTAGCTGCCGTCGAACACTGTCACCTTGACGTCAACCATTTGGTTACCGGAGAGGAAGCCCTGCGCGAGAGTGTTGCGCACGCCCTTCTCGACCGACGGGATAAAATTGCGGGGAATCGCACCGCCGACGATTTCATCGACGAACTCGAATCCCGTGCCGCGCGGCAGCGGTTCGACCTTGAGCCAGCAATCGCCGTACTGGCCGCGTCCGCCGGACTGGCGCTTGTACTTGCCCTGCGCCTCGGCGCGTCCCTTGATCGCTTCTTTGTAAGGAACCTTGGGCGCCTGAAGTTCAACTTCTACATTAAATTTTCGCTTGAGCTTCTCGACCGTCAGCTCGATGTGCATCTGGCCCGTGCCCGAGAGGATGATCTCGTGGGTCTGCGGGTCGCGGTGCATATCCAGGGCGAGATCCTCTTCGACGAGCTTCTGCAGCGCTGCCGAAGCTTTCTCCTCGTCACCCTTGGTCTTGGGCCGAATCGCAAAGGAGATGACCGGCGATTGCCGCGTCAGTGGATTCTCGACCTGGAACGGAGATTTCTCGTCGGTGAGCACGTCGCCGGTCGTCGTGTCCTTCAGCTTCGCGACGGCGACGATCTCGCCCGCTATCGCCTGTCCGATCGGCGCCTGCTTCTTGCCCTCGAGCCGGAGCAACTGGCCGAAGCGCTCCTTGCTCTCGCGCGAGGCGTTCAGTACGGGTGCATCGCTGCGGGCGGTGCCTGAAAGCACGCGGAAGAACGATAGCTTGCCGGCGAAAGGATCGATCGCGGTCTTGAAGACCAGTGCGGCGAACGGGGCCGCCGGATCGATCTTGCGCTCCTCGGGCTCGCCCTTCGTCGGATGCGTTCCCTTCACCGCCGGGCGCTCGCTCGGCGCCGGCAGCATCGCGACGATCGCGTCGAGCAGCGGCCCCACGCCGATATTCTTCGCGCCCGAGCCGCAGAATACCGGCGTTACCTTGCCCGCAAGTACCGCAGCATGCAGCGCGGTGCGTGCCTCCGCCTCGTCAATTGAGCCTTGATCGAGATACTTCTCGAGCAACCCGTCGTCGGTCTCCGCGATGGCCTCGAAAACGGCGTTGCGCGCGGCCTCGGCGCGCTCCTTCAAGTCGCCGCTGAGCTCTTCTTCCTTGGGCTCGCCGCTCTGATCGGTGTAGGTGAGCGCCTTCATCGCGAGGACATCGATTACGCCCTTGAAGCCGAGCTCGTCGCCGATCGGGATCGACAGCACGACGGTCTTGGCGCCGAGGACTTTCTCGAGATCCTTGAGCGCGGCGGCAAAGCTGGTGCGCTCGCGATCGAGCCGCGAAACGAATGCGATCCGCGGCAGGCCGAGATCGTTGACTGCGGCCCAGATTTTTTCCGATTCGACCTTGGTGTCGGCACCGGGGCTGACCAGCATCACAACACCGTCCACCGCGCGGAGCGTGGTCAGCGTTTCCGGCAGCACGGCGGAGTAGCCGGGCGTGTCGGCGAAAATGACTTCGGTCTTTTTCCAGTTGAGATGATGAAACGCGGAATTGATCGAGATGTGATGGTTGAGTTCCTCGGGTTCGAAGTCCAGTGACGAGCTGCCGTCGTCTGGACGCCCGAGCCGCGATGTCGCGCCGGCGGCGAACAGCATCGCTTCCGCAAGCTGGGTCTTGCCTGTGCCGCCCTGGCCTACGATCGCGATTGTTCTGAGCCGCCCGATTTCCTCCACAGCCATAGGAGTAACCTCTCTTCGCGCCTCGCGAGGCCACCGAACTGAGCGCGGCCCCGTTCGAAGCATTTATTTGCTAATCGTTCACATCATGCCTCGTGCGTACGCTCCCTCCACGCTGACCTCGCCCGCGACGATCCGTTCGACGCGCGCCCCGAGGTCGAGCATCAGCGCACCATCATCATCGATTCCCCGCACTGTGCCTTCAATGCGGCGGCCGCCGTCAACAATCGCGACCCGCTTCCCAGTGAGCGCCGAGTAGCGCTCCCACACGGGCCGCATCGCGGCGAAGCCGCTCGCCAGCAGTTCCATATAGCGAGAGTCGAGCGAGGAAAAAAGCGAATCGGCGAGTTCGATTCGGTCGCATACCCGGCCGGTGGCGATCCGAATCGAGGTCGCGCGCTCGCGCAGCTCCTCCGGAATGTCACTGCCTGAGAGGTTTACATTGATCCCAATTCCGAGGAGGACGGTGTCCAGTTCACCCCTGACGTCGGTCACCGCCTCCGCGATTATGCCGCCGGTTTTTCGCCCCCTGAGCCACAGATCGTTGGGCCACTTGAGCGCGACAATTCCCGGCGCGACGCACGCGATCGCGTCCGCGCCTGCTACTCCAGCCATCAGGGAGATTTGCGGAACCCTCGCGAGAGGCATCTTCGGCCGCAGGATCGTCGTCGAATAGAGGTTTACGCCGGAGGGCGAATGCCACGAGCGTCCCAGCCGCCCGCGTCCCGCGCTCTGGCGCTCCGCGATGACGACGGTGCCTTGGGCGGCGCCGCCCGACGCCAGCTCACGCGCGGCTTCCTGGGTCGAATCGATTTCTTCGAAGTAGTGGATGCGCCATCCGATTCGGCCGGGGTCGCCCTTCTCTATCTGTCGGTACGGATTCTCAGGCATCGGCGTTTCGGCGCTCGGCGGCTTCAGAAGCTCACGCGCCGTCGATCCTCATACTGATATCAACCGCTTTGACCGAATGCGTCAACGCGCCGACCGAAATCAAATCGACACCCGTCTCCGCAACCGCGCGCACCGTGTCGAGCGTCAATCCCCCCGAAACCTCGAGCAGGATCTTCGCGCCGACCTTCGACCGCGCCCCGCGCACATCGTCGAGCGTCATGTTGTCGAGCAGAATAACGTCGGCGCCCGCGCGGATGGCCTCGTCAACCTGGGCGAGCGTCTCGCATTCGACTTCGATCTTCAGCGTGTGAGGAGCGAGCTCGCGCGCACGCTCGATCGCGGGAGTGATTCCGCCGGCAGCCGCGACGTGGTTTTCCTTGATCAGCACGCCGCTGTCGAGGCCGAAGCGATGGTTATGCCCACCGCCGGCGCGCACGGCGTACTTTTCGAGCAAGCGAAGACCCGGATGGGTCTTGCGGGTATCGATAATCTTCGCGCGCGTGCCGGCGATCGCATCAATGTAGCGACGTGTCATCGTCGCGATCCCAGAAAGAAGCTGCACGAAGTTGAGCGCGGTGCGCTCACCAATCAGAAGGCCTGCGAGCTGCCCCTCGACCTCGGCGATCATGTCACCGGCCTTCAGCTCGGAACCTTCGGGCTTGAGTGAAGTGACCTTCGGCGCGGCGCCCGCGATACGAAAGACCTGCCCGATCAGAAATCCGCCGGCGAGAATCATGCGGGGCTCTTTTACTTTGATTCGAGCGCGTCCGAGTTGTCCCGGCGCGACGGTCGCTGCCGTGGTG
>JASHQJ010000005.1 GCA_030037595.1 Candidatus Binataceae bacterium | reverse complement strand
TCCTCGCGCTTCACGTACTGTCCCGGGATGCTGGTGAACGGTTCCGCGACGAACATCGCCTGCGACAGGAAGCGCTCGACGCGACGCGCGCGCGCGACGACCAGTTTATCCTCGGCGGAAAGCTCTTCCATCCCGAGGATCGCGATGATGTCCTGCAGGTCCTTGTAGCGCTGCAGGATAGCCTGAACGCCGCGTGCGACGGTGTAATGCTCTTCGCCGACGACCTGCGGTTCCAGGATACGCGAGGTTGAGCCGAGCGGATCGACCGCCGGGAAAATCGCCTTCTCAAAGATCTTCCGATCTAGCGCGGTGACCGCGTCCAGATGAGTGAACGTCGTGGCCGGTGCCGGGTCGGTATAGTCATCGGCGGGAACGTAGATAGCCTGCACCGAGGTGATCGCGCCTTTGCGCGTGGTTGTGATTCGTTCCTCCAGCTCGCCCATGTCGGTGCCGAGAGTCGGCTGATAGCCGACCGCGCTCGGCATACGGCCAAGGAGCGCCGACACCTCGGAGTTCGCCTGCAGAAAGCGGAATATGTTGTCGATGAAGAAGATCACATCCTTGCCTTCTTCGTCGCGGAAGTATTCGGCGACCGTCACACCGGTGAGCGCCACGCGGGCGCGCGCGCCCGGCGACTCATTCATCTGGCCGTAGACCAACGCGGTTTTTGCGATAACGCCCGATTCGGTGAGTTCGCCGTAGAGATCGTTGCCCTCGCGCGAGCGCTCACCGACACCGGCGAACACTGACACGCCGCCGTGCTGCTTCGCGACATTATTGATGAGCTCGAGAATCGTGACGGTCTTGCCGACGCCGGCGCCGCCGAAGAGTCCGATCTTTCCGCCGCGAGAGTAGGGGCAAATGAGGTCGATGACCTTGATGCCGGTTTCAAGAATTTCGACCTCGACGCCCTGGTCGGCGAAGCTCGGCGCGTCGCGATGGATCGGCATGTTCTTCAGGCCCTGGATCGGACCGCGCTCATCGATCGGATCGCCCGTGACGTTCATGATGCGGCCCAAGGTGTGGGGGCCAACGGGCACCGAGATCGGAGCGCCGGTATTGAGCACCGGCATGCCGCGCACGAGGCCGTCGGTCGAATCCATCGCGATGCATCGCACGATGTTCTCGCCGAGATGCTGCTCGACTTCGAGCACGAGGTTGCCTTCGCGATCGCTAATCGACGGATTGGTGACGCGCAGCGCCGAGAAAATCGGCGGCAACGAGCTGTTGCCGAACTGCACGTCAACGACGTTGCCGAGCACTTGGCTGATTTGTCCCTGGGCTTGATCACTCATGATGGGAAAGTTCCCCGTTTGATTTTGCTAAGCTGATTGTCCGCGCAGCGCCTCGGCGCCGCCGACTATATCCATCAGTTCCTTGGTGATTTGCGCCTGGCGCGCGCGGTTCATTTCGAGCGTGAGCGCCGAGATCATCTCGGCGGCGTTATTTGATGCGCTGTCCATCGCGGTCATCCGCGCGCCCTGCTCACTCGCTTCCGACTCGAGTAGCGCGTGATAGATCGACGCCTCGAGGTAGCCGCGCAGCACTACAGGCACCAGCTCCTCGCGGCTCGGCTCGACCAGGTAGTCGAGTTTGGCTGCGTCGCTCTTGGTGACGCCGCCATGAAGCTGCGCGTCGTCGCGGATTCCGCTTTCACCAGGCGGTTTCACAGGCAGCAGTTTTTCGTAGGTCGGGAATTGCGCGAGCGCGGAGCGAAACCGTGTGTACACGACCCCTGCCTCGTCAATCGCGCCGCCACGGTAATCGGTCAGGATCTTCGCCGCGATATCGCGCGCGAGGCCGATCGTCGCAAGCCGCGGTATGTTGTCAACGCGAGAGATGGCGATCGGGATGCGGTTGCGCTTCAGATGATCAACGGCCTTCTTGCCGACCGCGAAGATCTCGACGTCGGTCTCATGTTCGCTCTGCATCAGTTCGCGGCGCGTCTCGTCAGCGAGCCGCATCACGTTGGTGTTGTAACCGCCGCAGAGCGTGCGGTCCGACGCGATCACGACGAGCAGTGCGCGGCGGGCCGCGCCTTCACGCGGCGCAACCGAGATTCCTTCGGACGTGAGCAGCGAATCGGCGACGCGGGCCAGCGACTCGCTGTATGGAATCGCGTTGGCAAGAGCTTCCTGCGCGCGTCGTAGGCGCGACGCTGCAACCAGCTTCATCGCGCGTGTGATCTGCTGAGTTGACTTGGTTGACGCGATCCGGCGCCGGATTGCTTTGAGCGAGGCCATATCTAAAGTCGATTGGGTCTAAGCAGCCGTCGATTTTTCCTTCTGATTCTCCGCGAGGAAGCGACGTTCGCATTCCTCGATACCGGTCCTTATTCGGGCCCTGAGGTCGTCGCTCAGCTCCCGCTTCTCGCGGATCTCGGTCAGTACGGCAGCCTGGTGTGCGTCGAAGTAGGCGACCATCGATTCGGCGAAGCTCCGCACCTGCTCGACCGAAAGCTTGTCGAAGAAGCCCTCGTTGCCCGCGAAAATCAAAAGCACTTCTTTTTCGACCGGGATCGGCGTGTCACGCGGCTGCTTCAGGATTTCCATCAGCCGCGAACCGCGATTCAAAAGCCGTTGAGAGGCGGGATCGAGATCCGAGCCGAATTGGGCGAACGCGGCGAGCTCGCGATACTGCGCGAGGTCGAGCTTGAGCGTCCCGCCGACCTGCTTCATCGCCTTGACCGCGGCCGAGAAACCGACGCGCGAGACCGAGAGTCCGACGTTCACCGCGGGGCGCACATTCGAGTTGAAGAGATCCTTGTCGAGGATGATCTGGCCGTCGGTGATCGAGATGACGTTGGTCGGGATGTAGGCGGACACGTCGCCTTCCTGCGTCTCAATAATCGGCAGAGCTGTCAGTGACCCGCCCCCCTGCTCGGTGCTCATCTTCGCCGCACGCTCGAGCAGACGCGAATGCAAGTAGAAGACGTCTCCTGGATAGGCCTCGCGGCCGGGAGGACGGCGGAGCAGCAACGAGAGCTGGCGATAGGCCTGCGCGTGCTTGCTCAGATCGTCATATACGAGGAGCGCGTGGCGGCCGGTGTCGCGGAAGTACTCGCCCATCGTGCATCCGCTGTAAGGCGCGATGAACTGAAGCGGAGCGGCTTCCGAAGCCGTTGCGGCGACGATCGTCGTGTATTCCATCGCGCCGTGCTGGCTGAGCCGCTCGGTGACCTGCGCGATCGTCGAGCGCTTCTGCCCGATCGCAACGTAGATACAGTGAAGGTTCTGGCCCTTCTGGTTGATGATCGTGTCGAGGGCGATCGCGGTCTTGCCGGTCTGGCGGTCGCCGATGATCAGCTCGCGCTGGCCGCGCCCAATCTGGAACATCGAATCGATCGAGAGGATTCCGGTCTGAACTGGCTCCTTGACCGGCTGACGTTTCACGATTCCGGGCGCCTTGATTTCGATTCGCCGCGTCTCGGCCGACTTGATCGGACCTTTCTCGTCGATTGGCTGGCCGAGTGCGTTGACGACGCGGCCGAGCATCCCTTCGCCAACCGGAACCTCGGCGATCTTGCCCGTGCGCTTGACCTCGTCGCCTTCCGCGATCGCCTGTGGATCTCCGAATAGCGCTGCGGCGACGTTATCCTCTTCGAGGTTGAGCACCATCCCCATGATGCCGTGCGGAAATTCGAGCAGCTCGCCGGATGCCGCGTTCTGCAAGCCGTAGATACGCGCGATACCGTCACCGCTCGAGAGCACGCGTCCAGTCTCGCGCACCGAGACGCTGCCCTCGAAGCCTTTGATTTCGTTCTTCAGGATCTCGCTGATTTCAGATGGTCTGATGTCCGCCATAGATGTTGTTTGCACCGCCGGCCTAACCTGCGAGCCGGCGCTGAGCCTCCGTCAGCCTGGTGGCCAGGCTGCCGTCATAAGTCTTGCCGCCAAATTCCGCCACGACGCCGCCGAGCAGCGCCGCATCGACCTTCACGGTCGGGATTACCTTCTTCTTTGCGATTGCCTCGAGGCCGGCAACGATACGCGCCACGTCAGCGTCGCTCGGCGCGACCGCGAAGGTCAACTTGCCGCGCGCACGCCCCAGCATGTCGTCGAGCAGGTCGCGATAGGACTCGGCGATCGCCTCGAGGTCCGCGACGCGGCGATGACGCGCGACGACGACCGCGAAGGATCGTAGCGGAAAGCTTAACTCCAGGCGCTCCGCAATCTTGCCCATCGCCTCCTGGCGCGCCGCGTCACTGAGCTCGGGCGAGTTAAGCCGCTCGGCCAATTCGGGCGCAGAAGTGAGGGCGGCGAGCCGTTCGAGCTCCTCGCCCCACTTCTCGACTTGGGAACGATCTGCGAGTTCGAGCAGCGCGCGCGCGTAACGCTTTGCGACGCGTGAACCTTTCATGCTTCGCCCTCAAGCCGTCCCATAAAAGATTCGAGCAGGCGATTCTGATCGGAAGCATCGAAGCTCCGCTGGATCAGATCGCGCGCGAGACGCGCTGAGACCGTGGCGAGTTCGGCCCGGATGCGCCGCTGGGCCGCTTCGGTGATCGCGGCGCCGGTCACTTCAGCGTCGCGCCGCAACCGCTCTACAGTAGTCTCGGCAAGTTGGGCGATTCGCTGCACTCTAAGCTGGGTTTCTTCGTCGATGTCGCGGATGAGCGCGGCGACCTCCTGCTCAAGGCCGGCCGCGCGTTGCGCGGCCTGGTTGGCGAGGTCCTGCGCCTCGGCGAATGCCTTCTCTGCGCGGCTGAGCGCGCCGCGAATCTCCGTTGCACGGCTCCTGAAGAAGTTTCCGATTGCGGGACCTGCGAAACGCAAAATCACGTACACGAACAATACGAAGTTGATCGCGAAAAAGGCGAACAGCATCCACGAGCCGTGATCCTCGCCGCCTTCGGCTGCGTAGGCCACCGCCGGCAGCATCGCGGCTGCGGTCGCAACCATGCTCGCAATCGCTTTCTTCATCTTGATCCAAGCGCCCGGCGGCATCCGCCCAAGCGGTTCAATTCGCGCTGCGACGTTGCCCGTTAAGCGGGCGGCCAAGCACGCGCTCGGCGAGCTCGGCCGCAAGGCTTTCCCCTATTCGTCCAAGCTCGCGTTCCGCGCTGGCGAGCTCCTCGTCTATCTTCGCGCGCGCCCGCTCGAGCATCTCATGCGATTCGCCGCGCGCGGCATCGATCTTTTTCGCCGCCTCGGCCTCCGCGGCGCGCCGCTCGCTATCGCGGCGTTCGAGCGCGGTGCGACGCGCCTCGTTCAGGCGCTGCTCGCGGATCGCGTCGGCTTCCTTCGCCTCCTTGATCAACCTCTCGGTCCGATCATTGAGGTCCTTGAATCGGCCCTCGCGCTTCTCAAGCAGGTCGAGGAAAGGGCGAAAAAATAACCGGCTGAATATAAACCAGAAAACGAGGAAGGAAACAATGAGAATGAAAAACGTCCCCCAATTCGGCGGGATGTGCATATTACGGCGTCTCCCCT
>JASHQJ010000239.1 GCA_030037595.1 Candidatus Binataceae bacterium | reverse complement strand
GTTTGGTCCGCGGTTGCGGCGGACTCGGTCCAGCGAAGCGTCGATGTTGACAGTCAATCACGCACCTACCTCCTGTTCGTGCCGCAACGTGCGGCGGGAAAGCCTCTCCCGGCCTTCATCATCCTCCACGGGGGCGGAAGCGACGCCCGTTCGGCAGGAACGCTACTCTAGATTCAATGAGTTTGCCGCTAGTCACGATATCGTCGCGATCTATCCGCAAGGGGGTTGATAAGCACTGGAACGACGGTCGTGTGAGCGGACAACAATCTTCGGCCAACGATGTCGAATTCATCCGCACGATGCTTGCAGCATTGGCTTCAGAAAAAATCGTCGACCCCAGGCGGGTTTATGCTGCGGGAATTTCCAACGGTGGCTTCATGACATTGCATCTGGCCTGCACGATGCCCGACGCAATCGCGGGTGTCGGCGTGATCGCCGCATCGCAGCCAGCCGATGCAGCGTGCCGTTCGCCACGACCGATGCGCGTGATTTTCTTCCACGGCACGGCCGACAAGTTTGTTCGATTAAACGGCGGCCCGATTGCCCCCTGGATCGGAAATCGCGGCAGCACACTCAGCAATGCTGCGACCGTTGCGTTCTGGCAGAAGGAAAACGGATGCGGCAGCGCACGATGCGGGACATGCCGTCGAACGATCCTGCAAGCGGATTGCACGTCACGGTCGAAACCTACTCCTGCCCGCCCGGGCGCGGATTGGAAAAGGTGATTATCGAAGGCGGCGGTCTAACCTGGCCAGGAGCGCATCAAAGTGCCGTGGTCACAATGGTTCTCGGGCCGGTCACCAGCGACATCGATGGTAACGAAATGATGTGGAGCTTCTTCCAGTCTCAGACTGCAAAGTACTGACTTAGAGACCCGCGAAGGTAGGTGTCCCTCGTCAAAACCCTTATCCCGCGTGACGGGTGGCTCGTGGTGTGGTAGTAGGCGCCGATGGTAGCGTTTCTGACTCGACTAATGCTCGTATTTGCGCGCCCGTTTCGAGTCACGGGCGAGACCTGAGGCGGAGAACCGGGTGCCGCGTCAGCAGCTCTTGGTGCTGAACGGTCGCTGCCGGCGCGGCTCCGATTGCGGAACATCGATCGGCTGATCTTGGTCTGGCTGTGTCGGAAGCCCAGACGCTCATCCAGCTCCCGGACACTGCAGCGCCCCTGTTCGAAGCCATTCTCGCGCGACCCGTTGGTTCACGATCACGGCGTAACCGTCGATTCTTCTCGGTACTTCGCGCTGTACCGATCGACGCGGGGCAAATTAAGCACTTCAAGGAGCGCGTCGCGGCCAGGAGAATCGCGCGGTGTTCGAGATCGCGGACTTGATCGGCACGATGCTCACTGCGCCGCCGCCATCACGCCCGGAACATTCTTATGGGACGCGGCCGGCCGTTTCGTCGGTCAGATCGAACTCTGCGATCACCATGCTGCGATGTTGGTGGAACACGCGCGCTCCCGAGGATTCGAAGTCGTCGATCTGCGCCGGTGACGCACAGTCCGCTGAACCGAGTGTCTGTTGAAAACTCTGAAGGTACCGAAAAGTCTGCCGATTTTACTCGGCAGTTAGTGATGTTGGTTCCACGCTTGCGTCCATCTCGACGGCGTTCCGCTGGCTCTGTCAGTTTCGTGGTCTGGCAGAATTGGAACCCGAGCATATCGCGCTTCGTCATCAAAGGGCTGTCCTGCGTCGCGACCGCCACCGGCCGCCTCGAGTGTGATCCATTGAACGACTGCTTGGGTCTGGCTCTACTGGGTGTGGCCGCGTTGCCTCGAGATTATGGTGCCGTTGAAGCCCGCCACCGTGATCCATCTCTAACCGGTCCACCATCGCCTCGTGGAGCTTTCGGACATTCTTCTTGTTGCGCGGATTGCGTACCGTTCCGTCCGTTACTCTCAGGCTTTATGTGCAATCCGCACGGAACTTTCGAGTCCTGCAACGTGTGCGCTTTGCACAGTTTTCGGTTGATCGGCTACCAGACTTTACTTTACTGAACGTCAATACGCCGCGATCACGCTGCCAGTTCGTCGAGCAGCATCTGGGCTTCGATCAGATCGGCAGTGTCGAATCCTTCAGTGAAGCGGTCGTAGACAGGCGCCAACACCGCGCGCGCCATTGCCGGCTTGCCGCGAGTCCTTTGGAGCCGTGCGAAACTCATCGCGGCGCGCAACTCCCATGACCTCGCATTTTGCGCGCGGGCTACATCGAGCGCGGCTCGAAAAGACTCCTCCGCCTTTGCCTCGTTCATTCCGTCGCTCACGAGAAGAAGCTCGCCCTTCAGCCGATGCAGCTCAGCCTCGGCCATACGCTCGTGAGTGCGCTGGACAATACCGAGCGCGGCGTTGATGACTTGAAGTCCTTCGACACAGCGTCCCATTCTGAGATCCGCGTCCGCCAACATCGCCGAGAGCCACGTCGGTAACTGCACGTCGTGTGGATGCGATTCTCTGCGCGCCCGTTTGAACTCGTCGATTCCCTCGCTGCGTTTGCCTTGTGCCGACAGTGCCCAGGCGACGAACATGGGCGCCACTGGCGCGAGAAATGACAGGTGGTTTTCTTGGACGTAGGCCGCCAGCGATGTCGCGACTTCAAGGGTTCGCCGATCGCGCATACACATCAACGTTCGCGCCGCGTAGTACATCCCCGATGCACGCCAGAAGGGAACCTTATCTTCTCTCGCCGCCTTCAAAGCGAGATTGACCTTGCCCGATGCTATGTCCGGCTTGCCCAGCAACCACAAGTTGAGCGCCCACAAAGAGAGTGCGGGACCTCTGGACCACGCCGGCCAGAAAGCAAGGGTCGGGGGAAGGAGCGCGTCGGAGGACGTGATCGCGAGACCTTTTTCGATGTGGCTGAGAGAGTTGAGAAACTCCCCCTCATGCAACAGCGCATCGCCCATCGCCGCGACGTGCGCAATCGCCATCATCGTCGGATCGTCCGCCCGCTCGGCGAGCGCCAGTTCGCGCTCCGCGTACTCACGCGCCTCTCGTATCTGCATCGAAGACGAATATGACGAGCGGACAAAGTCGACCGCGATGAATAGATCGTGCCGATCTCCAACGCGTTCGCCCAGCTCGAGCGCGCGCAGCATAGCCGAACGAGCCTCCGGCGAGGTCGCATCTCGAATCGCCCACCAGAGCGTCGCGAGACCTCGCTGCAACCTCAACTCGGTTCGCGCTCGATTGTCGTTGTCCGTTTGATCGGCGAGGAGCTCGATGGCCTTCGTGAGCGAAGCGATGCCTTCCTTGTATGCCGAGCGCTGCGCGGCCTGCACACCGCTTTTCCATAGGTACTCGACCGCTTTAGCGACATCACCGCCCAACCGATGGTAGTGCGCCAGTTCGGCAAGATGCTCTTCGAGCGCATCGGCGTAGACCCGTTCGACGGCGACTGCAACCTCGAGATGAAGTTGCTGGCGATGGGCCGCGGACAGGCTACTTAGAACGGTTTGTCTAATTAGCTCGTGAGAGAACTCTAAGCGGACCGGGCTTTCACCGCTCGTTTGTATCATCCCGGCCTTTTGCGCTTCATCGATGTTCTCAAGGATCCGGCCGTTGGATCGCGCCGCCGCTTCTAGAACCTTGAACGCGAACGAATGGCCGATCGCCGCCGCCGTCGATAGGAGCTTGAAGGTTTCATTGCTGAGCCGCGCAAGCCTGCGTCCCAAAATCAAGCGGACGCTCTGCGGAACCTCGAGGTCGCCGACCGCCAGGGTCGGAAGGAAGCTCCCGGTTGAATCGAACAGCCGGTGCTCCTCCTTCAGATAGCGGAACAATTCCTCGACGAAGAACGGATTGCCCTCGGTCTCGCGTTGGAACTCGTCGACAATCGGCACCGGCGGCGCCTGCCCGACCAGGTTGCTCAGCATCTGACCGACGTCTTCGCGGCCGAATCCTCTCAGGGCGACGCTGATTGCGGTCCTCGCTCGCAGTAATTGCTCGAGCGTCCGCTCGAGGAGCTCAGACCTGTATACCTCGCCATCGCGATAAACTGCGACGATGAGAACCGGCAAAGCGGGCAGCCGTTTCGCCAGATGACGCAGGAGCGCGAGCGTTGAATCATCGGCCCAGTGGAGATCATCGACTATGAGCACGGCCGGATTCTCGCGCGCGATTCGCGCGATGAAATCGCAGTAGCTGTTGAACAAGTGCCGGCGTGCTTGCTCTCCCGAGAGCGCGAGCGGCTCGGGAAGATTTGGCACGATTCGCCGTAGCTTCGGCATCATGCGCGCCAGTTCGGCGGCCTCTTCTCCGACCAGCCTGCGCGCCAACTCAGGATGCTTCACTTGGTCGACGCAGCTCTCGAGGATTTCGACGAACGGTAGATAAGGCACGCTCTCGTCATGATCATCGCATCTGCCGATGAGCGTCTGCATTCCGCGCGCATGCGCTGATTTCGCCGCTTCCATCACAAGTCGGGTTTTTCCCACGCCTGCGCTTCCTGAAATCAGAGCTAGTTGGCCATGGCCCGCGCGCGCTTCATCAAGGGCACTGCGGAGAAGTCCGATCTCCTCTGCACGCCCGACAAATGCACTCTGCTGAGCATGACCTGGAGCGGGTTCGGTTCGAGCTTCGTAAACTTCCGCGATGAAGCGGTAACCTTTGGCGGGAACAGTCAGGATGAATCTGGGCGCTTCAGGATTTTCGTCGAGCGCGCGGCGAATTTTCCGGACCGCCGTGTTGATGGCGTTATCGACGTCCAGGAAGAGGCCTTTACCCCAGATTCGCTCAAAGATCTCGTCCCGCGTTACGAGCTGACCCTGCCGATCGGTCAGCAGGAACAGCACCTCGAGTGGGATGCGCTCGAGTGCGACGGCGTTGCCATCGCGCCGTAGCTGGTAGGCACGCCGATCCAACTCGAAGTTCGCAAATCGGCAAATTTCCAACGAAACTCGCGCGTCCTTGGTCCACGCATTCTAGGATGCGTCCGACCCAGCGGCAAAGCGACAGTTAGCCCACAATTCCTACAGAAAAGCTCCAGGTGTTCTCCATGGCTGATTATCTCGAATCCGCCCAAGATGCGCCCTAACCGATTCATCGGAAGCCGAGGAGGGCAACCCATGTATGGAGGTAAAGTATCCCGAAACATCACCGATCGCCCCGCGTGGCGAGTTCCGAGGGAGCGCGCTTTTGCAGGTGTTCTGCTTCTCGCCGTATCATTTCTCTTCGCGACCGGCGCCGCGGCTCAGTACAAAGAGACGAACCTGGTCGGCGACACGGGCGAGTTCGCTCCGAAGAACATCGATCCGAACCTCATCGACGGGTGGGGTTTGGCGGCGCTTCCCACAGGCCAGTGGTGGCTGTCGGCACAAAACACCAGCACGAGCCCGGTCTATAGCGCGAACGGCGCGATTTCTCCGCTCCTGGTCGATATCCCCTGCGTAACGGATAATAGCGGTGACACCACGACGCCCTGTCCCTTTCCGGGCGAAGGATATCTCTCCGAGCCCAACAATCCGGAAAATCCTTCCACGCCGATTGGATTCTTCGGCGTATTCGGACCGACGGGAATCGTCGCGAATACCTTCTCAAATGCGTTTGTCATTAACGGCACGTGGGCGCCCGCGCAGTTTCTCTTCGCTACGCAGGACGGGCTCATCGTGGGATGGAACCCGGCGACGAAGACCGAGGGAGTCATCGTTGCCAACGAGTTTTCACCGGGGCCGACGGTCCTCTAC
>JASHQJ010000238.1 GCA_030037595.1 Candidatus Binataceae bacterium | reverse complement strand
GGCCGGACCACGAAATTGCGTAGGCGAAGGGCTTGCCCGAATAGAGATGCAGATTCACATCACAACAATCGCCAAGCATTTACGCTTGCGGTTGGCTCAGAACCAATGGCCCGAGATAGATGCTGCAGTAAATCTCCGTAGCAAGCGCGACTTCGTTATGATCCCGGAACATAGAGCGCCAATACTTCGTTAGATGCAACGTTCACGTGAAGCGTCTGAAGGTAAGATGAGCAAACAAAAGTCAAGCGGCTCGAAATATCCTGTCCCTGGGAAGTGAGAGATACTGGCAATGTCTGAGTCAGCTGGCTATCAGTCCGACGACGCCGCGACAAAGGAACATCGTGAGATGGAGCAGCTCGATCGAAAGCCGGACGTAGGAATGTCTGGACCTCTTTTCGTGGCGGTAGGAGTGGACGGTGTTTACGCTCGCACCGGCCTTTTCGAGCAGGTCGTTGAAAGCCTCTCCACCTGTATAAGCCAACGCCGCGAGCCCGGAACTGAGGTGCTGAGATTTCCGCCCGTGATGAGCCGCGCACAACTCGAGCGATCCGGCTACCACCACAATTTTCCGCACCTGCTCGGCTGTGTCAGCTGCCTCGAGGGCGACGAAGCGACGCTCCGCACACTAGCAAATCGCCCGGATTGGCCCGAACACTTGTCGGCTTCCGGTCTGGTGCTGGCACCGGCGGCCTGCTACCCGAGCTATCCGCTAGCGGCAGCGCGCGGATTTGTGCCGCCTGAGGGCCTCCGATTCGATGTCGCTTCCTACTGCTTTCGTCACGAGGCGACGCACGAGCTTGGCCGGCTGCAGTCATTCCAGATGCGCGAATTCGTCTGCATCGGAAAACCTGAAACGGTGCTAGCCTTTCGTAAGCGATGGATCGTGAAGGGGCAGGAACTGGCGAACCTGCTCGGTCTGAATCACCGGCTCGTGCCTGCGAGCGATCCCTTCTTCGGCAGAGCAGGGCGATTGGCGGCTCTAAGCCAGCTGGAACAGGCGCTCAAATTCGAGATGCTAATCCCGGTGCGTTCGGAAGAAGACCCGACCGCCTGCATGAGCTTCAACTACCACCTGGATCACTTTTCCACGGTATGGGACCTCAAGTCCGAAGGGGGCGAGCCGATCCATTCGGGCTGCGTCGCGTTCGGTATCGATCGGCTCGCATTGGCGCTTTTCTCGACGCATGGGATGGAGCCGGCGTCCTGGCCGCGAACGGTTCGAGAAGCGCTGGCTCTTTCAGCCTGCTCCCCGATTTCTCCACACTCATAAGTCGAGTCGGTTGTGGTTTTGACCCGCCCCAACAGAACTAGGACGAGCCTAGGTTAAGATTTCGGCTCAGTGCTCCCCAACGTACTACGGGAACGAATTTGCTAGTCGGGCATGCACACGTGCTCATATCAGCATGGAGTGCGGCTGCATTGTGCTCCGGCTTCGAGCCTGGAATCTGAACCGCTTTTCGGCCCGCCCTCGCTCGAAGTGAAGGGCGGGGCCGAAAAGCTCTTGGCAGAAGCAGGACGCAGTGGCAATAAGCAACAGCCGAGATGAATGGATCTGTCTGGAAGGCGTTTCAGATGTTAGTGACTCCAAAACCCGTTGAGACGGCGACAGGGGGAAACCGTGAATCGTACCTATGGAACCAAAAGCGAAGAAGAAAGCATCGGATTGGTTCGCTAACGTCAGTTTTGTCGTAAACTCTGGCTCTTGTCGTGCTTTTTCCCCAAACGTCGATCCTTAGGGACGTATGATGGGGAGGATGTTGAAAGAGCCATTCAGTTGGCTGAGTTTCTAAGGACCGAACTAACACAACGTGGATGGTCAATTATTAATTTTTCTCCGCTGGCGGTGTTGTACTTAGAGCCTCCGACGGACAGTGACGATTTCTGGCCGAGCCTTGTGGCGTCGGTGCTAGCGTGGGTGGCGGCCGCAAGGTTTGAAGGCAAGGACGTAATTAGGCTGTGCTTGACGAACGGCGAGTCTAATGCGCGACGATATCTTCCAGCTTGTAGAAACCTTATCTCTTGCCCGCGAGAGAACGTTGCCGACGATTTGGTGAAAACGATGAACTCGGAACTGGGCAACAAGGTTCAAGCACCAGACGTCCGAAGGCTTCTGATCGCGCAGTTTGGCGACTATGGTGAGGCGGAGTACAGATTCGCCCGCGGGGGAGAAGAGACCTACTACGGTCAGCGCTACACTGTCGAGTTTGTGGCGTCTTTGGTCCGGACAGGTTACCAGGTGATGGTCATCTCGTTGGAAAAAGACACAGCGCGACAACGACTCTCGAGTGGAGTGGAGTCTGTCGGAATTCAGTTATACCCGGGTCGTCTTCGCCTTCCACGTACTCGTGCGCTCATTCGTATAGCATCGCAATGGCGGCCGAGCCACCTGCTGTTGCACTCACCTATCTTGGAACTGCTGAACTGGGCACGCGCGCACAGGGTCAAGACACTACCATTACTGGCAGACAGCTTTCAGTCCAGTAGGTTTCGCGACTTGCTTAGATATCGCCGTCTAGCCACTGCTCTGAATGATTCCGTAATCCCTTGGGTAGCCAATCACGGCTCAAATGCGTGCACTGATTTGGTTCGCATCGGTGTGAATCCAGAAAAGATATTACCATTTGATTTGCCAGCTTTCGACTCTCCTTCGAAATGGACGGCCAAAAGATCGCCACAAGATCCTTCTCGCGTTACGCTAACGTATGTTGGACAAATCACGGCCTCTAAAGGGGTGGGCGACCTGATCAATGCGGTTGGATTAGCAAATCGAGCAGGCGAACGATACGAACTCGTCCTCGCCGGCCGCGGAGACGTTGAGACCTTTCGCACTATGGCGTACGACCTCGGAATTGGAGACCACGTCCATTTTTTGGGCTTGGTGCCGCGGCCACGTGCCCTCGAAGCAATGAATGCCGGTGACGTCGTGGTGGTGCCAAGTAGGCACGAATATCCTGAAGGTATGCCCCATACAATTTACGAAGGTCTGGTCTCACGATCACCGATCGTGGTTTCTGATCATCCGATGTTCGTTGATAGAGTTATTGATCGACAAAACGGATTGATCTTTCGCGCGTCAAATCCTCACTCCCTTTATGAGACCGTACATCGACTGGTTCACGATAAGTTGCTCTATGAAAAACTGTCGGAACATGCTGATCTGGCATCTCAGACTTTTCATGGCCCGTTGAAGTGGGATCACCTCATTTCGCGCTGGCTGAGCGACAATCCCGACGACAAGGCTTGGCTTGCACAATTTGCGATCATGGGGAGTTCCACGAGCTTTGGCTCTAAATGCCCTAAGTTCAATGCAGAAGAAACGATATTAAGGAAGTCAAGTCGACTGAAAAGAAGCTCGCTTCGGACGATAGGGACGGCACAATCGCTTTTTCGTCGATAAGACATTGAACCACACTGCACACTGGTTCGTCCGCCGAGGTCCCCATCGATGCTCATTGTTTACGCCGTA
>JASHQJ010000237.1 GCA_030037595.1 Candidatus Binataceae bacterium | reverse complement strand
CTGAAGCCCATCCGATGCTTGTTCCGTAGCGCCGTGCGCAGCACGCGGTTGCGCATCCGGACCGACTTAGGCGTCACCTCAACCAGCTCCTCTTCGTCGATCCATTCGAGCGCCGTGTCCAAAGTCAACACGCGCGCAGGCGTTATACGGACGGCCTCATCATGGCCGGCCGCGCGCATGTTGGTGAGTTTCTTCTCGCGGCACACGTTGACCGGCAAATTGATCTCGCGCGAATACTCGCCGACGATCATTCCTTCGTACACCGGCTCACCCGGATTAATAAAGAATACGCCCCGCTCCTGGAGATGAAAAATCGCGTACGGCGTGGCGACGCCCTCGCGATCCGAGATCATAGCGCCGTTGACGCGCGAGCGGATCGTGCCGGCCCACGGGCCGTAGCCGTTGAAGAGAGTGTGCATCAGGCCGTTGCCGCGCGTCTGCTCGAGAAAGCGGCCGCGAAATCCGATCAGTCCTCGGGCAGGCACGTCGTACTCGAGACGCACGCGGCCCCCCGCATGCGTTACCATCGTGCGCATCTTCCCCTTGCGCGTCGACAGCATCTGCGTGACCAAGCCAATCGATTCTTCGGGAATGTCGATCACCAGCAGCTCCATCGGCTCGGTGACCTGACCATCCACCTGGCGCGTGATCACAGTCGGCTTGGAGACCTGAAGCTCGTAGCCTTCGCGGCGCATCGTCTCGATAATCACCGCGAGCTGGAGCTCGCCACGGCCCATCACGCGCCACGAGTCAGGCGAAAGCTGCTCGACCCGCGTGCTGACGTTGCGACGCGCCTCGAACTCGATTCGCTCGCCCAGCTTGCGCGAGGTGACGAATTCACCTTCGCGCCCCGCCCACGGCGCGTTGTTGACGACGAAGGTCATCGCCACGGTCGGCTCGTCGATTCTGATCGGCGGCAGCGGCCGCGGATCCTCCAGCTCGGAAATCGTTTCGCCGATCGCGACATCGTCGATTCCGGCCACTACCACGATCTCGCCCGCGCTCGCCGACTCGAGCTCGGTACGCTTCAGTCCCTGCCATCCGTAAACGTGGGCAACCTTGCACGGTGTAACCTTGCCGTCGCGCCGGCATAGCGAGTAGTTCAGGTTCGGCGTGATGGTTCCCGATACGATTCGACCGATGGCGAGCCGGCCGACGTAGTCGTCGTAGTCGATATTGTTGACCTGGAACTGAAGCACCGCGTCGGGATCGACTTCGGGCCCCGGCAGATGCTGAATGATCGTTTCGAAGAGCGGCTTCAGGTCGGTGCCGGGCACTTCGAGCTTGTGCGTGGCAGTACCCGCGCGGCTCACGGTATAGAGCACGGGAAAATCGAGCAGCTCGTTGTCCGCGCCCAAGTCGATGAACAGGTCGTAGATTTCATCGAGCACTTCCGCCGGCCGTGCATCGGAACGATCGATCTTGTTGATGCACACGACCGCGGCGAGGTGCGATTCGAGCGCCTTTTTCAGCACGAATCGGGTCTGCGGCAGCGGACCCTCGCATGCGTCAACCAACAGCAGGATCCCGTCAACCATCGAGAGCGTACGCTCGACCTCACCGCCGAAGTCCGAGTGGCCGGGGGTATCGACGATATTGATCCGGGTGTCACCCCACCGGATAGAGGTGTTCTTGGCAAGGATCGTGATACCGCGCTCGCGCTCGAGCGCATTGGAGTCCATCACGCGGTCGACCACCTGCTCATTGGCACGGAACACGCCCGATTGGCGAAGCATCGCGTCGACCAGCGTGGTTTTGCCGTGATCGACGTGCGCGACGATGGCGAGATTTCTAATGTCCTGGCGGCGCATCGTGAATCGAATATCAAAGCGCGGGCGAGCCGAAACGGTCCGTCCGCGCACTATCTAGCTTAGCGGTCAGAAGCAAGCTAGTAAACGAGGGGTCCAAAAACTCCTGAAATCAAGCCGAAATAGTCGCGGCCAGCCTCAAGGCGAATTGAACTGGCGCTGCTCGTGTTCCTGCAGTTTCTGCAGCAATTGCGCGACGTTCTCGACCTCCGAAATACGCCAGACACCATCCGCGTCGCGCCTCAAGTGTACTTCGTAAACCTGCCCCGTGGGATCGGTCCATCGGGTAAAAGCGGCTTCGCCATCGCGATGCATCAGCACGATCGCGCCCGCGACCGCCGCCGCCGGCATCTGCACGTCTTTCTTGCCGTCATTCACTTCCTGCACCGCCCACGATTTCGTGATGTTCGCGATGGTCGCGCCGAACATGCTGAGCGCCGCGGTGCCAAGCATTGCGCTCAGGGGATCGTTGGTCTTCTCCTTCAGCATCTGCGTGCCCGCGCTTTTGACCACGCTGTTGAAATCGACGTAATTGGCCGCACCGTCACCGTCGCGCGCATCGATGGCCCGCTTCAACTGCATCACGGTCCAGGCGGGCGTCGTCGGCAGATAAAAGATCGCCCACGCCGCGACCACGGCAATAATCAGGATCGCAGTGAAGTGGCGAAAGGCGAAGCGAAACATCGAGGTACTATTGTATTCTGACCCGCCGCGCGGAGAAGGTCGAGCAGCTTGATTACTTCGCCAAGGTCACCGTGGCTTCAGCAGGCTCGCCGCAGCGCGATCGAGGAACCACGTCACCGCGCCATTTTCCGGTGCGACGATTTGCGCCGGGAAGCGATCAGGATCACGTGGTCCATCGATAATGTCGCGGACCGCCTCAGCCTTTTTCTGACCCGCCGCCAGGAACATCACGCGCTCAGCGTTGTTGAGGACCGGCGCTGTGAATGACAGGCGATTGCGCGGCTCGGCATCGACGTCGACCGCCACCACGCTGCGGCGAGCCTCGTGAATCGCGGGATCGCCCGGAAAGAGCGACGCCGTATGGCGATTGTCGCCGAGGCCAAGCAGGATCAGATCGAACCTCGGGAACTCGCCGTCGCCGAGCCCGAAAGACGCTTTCAGTTGCTTCTCGTAGTCGAGCGCCCCCTCTTGCGGCGGCAGCTCGCCGCGCATGCGAAAGACCTGCTCAGGTTTGATCGCGAGCTTGCTCAGAATCGTTCGATTAGCCATCGCATAGTTGCTCTCCGGATGTTCGGGCGGGACACATCGTTCGTCGCCCCAATAGAAGCGTACCTCCTTCCAGTCAACACTGTTCAGAAACCGTGTCGCGAGCAGCTCGTAGGTCGACGCGGGAGTCGATCCGCCAGAAAGACAGAAGGTGAATTCGCCGTGCGTGCAAATCGCTTCGCCCGCAACGTGAGCAATTTCCTCGGCCGCGTGGACGAACAACTCGGCGGCATCATTGACGACGACTATTTTCGGTTCAGGCATCCTCCGAATCGGCCTCCGCCTCCTAGGTTAGCCAAGGCCGCGAGTGATTCGCCAGATGCCTCAGTGGTCCCGCGTGGGAACCAGCAGTTTGCGGAGCTTCGTGAGCGCTCCGATTGGATCGTCGCCGCCCAGGTGAATCCTCATCACGCGGCAGCCGCTTTTGTCGAGCGCCTCGAATTCGGCACGTTGCCCGGCGGAGTTGAGTGCCGCGAAATCGTAGTCCCTGCCGGGAATCGAAACCATGTCGCGATGATCCTGCGTGATTTGCAGGAACAACCCGCGCTCAGCCTGGTCAGCCGCCGGAGAACCATCCCGCACAATCGTCGGTTCATAGCTGCAGACCGTTGCGATTCCCCGTCGCTCCGCGACGGTGCGGCGCAGCGCGGCAATCTCGCGATCGACGGCCGGACTCGGCGCCACGAACGCGGAGATCGCAAGATATGCGCCGGGCCGGGAAAGATCGAAAAATGAGAGCATCATGGCGGCCAGCGACCCAGCGTCCTCGAGTGCCTTGCGCACACGTCCTCCGCTGAAGAGCGAGAGTTCCCCTTCGGCGGCGAGCGGCTCGCCGAGACCCCTATCGCAGCCGCCAGGATCGAGGATCGGCACGTTCGCCAAACGCGCGTCATCCTGATCGGTTTCCACGCGCGTCTTGAGGCCGAGCGCCAGAGCCAGCGTCGCGGCCGCAACTTCCCAGCGCAAAAACTCCGCGCCCAGGTCCAGCTTGTCGGCGAGCGTGATCTCAATCGCCGGATGAGCCCGCTGC
The DNA here is from genome assembly GCA_030037595.1 of Candidatus Binataceae bacterium. Classification (GTDB taxonomy): domain Bacteria; phylum Desulfobacterota; class Binatia; order Binatales; family Binataceae; genus JASHPB01. Next base: position 23,104 of record JASHQJ010000237.1, on the reverse strand, counting down.
CTGTTCGCTTCGATCATCTGATCGAGCGCGACATAGGTGGAATCTTTGTACCTGATGAAAACGAAGGCGCGGTCCTCGCCGTATCGTTCGATTGCAATTGGAGGTTCGTCAACCACCGGGACGATCCCCGCACCGGTGTTTGCAATCAATCTCGAAAGCCAAAGACCCAGCTCACCGATTTGCGGCGCCATTACCAGGTGGATCTTGTCGCGACCGGCGCGCTTCAGCGCCGCGAGGGCCGCACCAAGCCGCATCCCCGAGTTGCGGTCGAGGGGAGCATCGGCGGCGCCTTCGTGCATCGACGCGATGGTGCGCTCGAGCAGTGCGCCCATATCCATTCCGAGCAGCGCCGCGGGCACCAAACCGAAATACGAGAACGGCGAACAAAAGCCGCGCGCCGTGACCGAGTTGATGAACACGCGGCGGAACCTTTCGCGCCGAGCGATTTCCTCGAGTGGCGAACCCGCGTTCGCAATCGCAACGAAACTCATTCCAGCCGGCGTCGCAGCGCGTGCTCTCACGCGATCGAGAAAGAACTCGAGCTGCGCTGCCGTCTCGACCGTCAAGCGTGATTGGCCCGCCACGAGGAAGAGCGTGCGCTTGATATCGAGGTTGCGCTCGAGTGCCCTGATTCGCTCGGGCATCGTGCTTGACAGCACACGGAACTTGGGCCACGCCGCAGCCGGGGGAAAGGTGCTCGCGAGCACCGTCGCGGCGAGGCAGGCCTCGGCACTGCCAAGCATCACGACATCGCGGAAGTTTGCGCTCAGGATTTCGGCGCCCAACTCTTCGAGTTGCGGCACCTGCGCCATCATTAATGCCGGTGCGCTCAGCCATCCAAGTGAGCTTTCCAGGCTCTCGGGACGAGGCGGGTCAGGCTCCGTCAACCTCGGGTCCCCGACCCAAGACACCGGCGGAAGCGATTTCGCTGCACGCCTGCCCGTCGAGATGTCTTCGTCCGGTGCAAGAAGATGCGGGCTTATTGGCCGAAATGGAATCGCGTTCTTGTCCATAACCAATACTCCAAGGACCGTGAACGCCTGTCCTGCCTGGTAGGCAGTTATTCGGCCTGGCATTTGCGCCGGGCCACCCCTTTAAATCGTGACCAGTTTAGCGCTCGAGCAACTTAAGCGCACGCTTTACGACATTATCCACCGTGAACCCGAAATGCTTCATCACATCGGCCGAAGGTGCCGATGCGCCATAAGTCGTCTGGCCCATGATGTCACCGCCCGGACCGACCCATCGATACCACGGCATCGGCACCGCCGCTTCGACCGCGAGCCTTCGCGTGATTGTCGGTAAAAGCACTGAGTCGCGGTAGCTCTGGTCCTCGGCCTCGAACAGTTCCATACACGGCATGCTGACCACGCGGACCGCACGCCCCTGCTTTTCGAGCTCCGCTTTCGCATCCACTACGAGCGAAAGCTCCGAGCCGGTACCAATCAGGATGATCTCGGGAGCTTTGCCTTTGGTGTCGCTGAGCACGTAGGCGCCGCGTCGCAACTCACTCGCCGGCGCCATGTTTGTACGGTCCAGGGTCGGAACCTTCTGGCGCGAGAGCGCAAGCAGAATCGGCCCGCCTTTGCGCTTCATGATCGTCCGCCAGGCCTCGACCGCTTCGTTGGCGTCGCCCGGCCGAATCACGATCAGATTCGGTATCGCGCGAAGCGCCGCCAGATGCTCGACCGGCTCGTGAGTGGGACCGTCCTCGCCGACGCCGATCGAATCGTGGGTGAAGACGAACACCACGTGCAATTCCATCAGCGCCGCCAGGCGAATCGAAGGCCGCGCGTAGTCGGTGAAGACCATGAAGCTCGAGCCATACGGGACCAAGCCGCCGTGGAGCGCGATGCCGTTCAAGATGCCGCTCATGGCGTGCTCGCGGATTCCGAAATGCAGGTTGCGGCCGGCATATTTCCCACGCTCGATATCGCCGCCGTCCTCGACATCGGTGAAGGTCGATTCGTTGAGATCGGCTGAACCGCCGAAGAGGTTCCAGACCTTTTTCGTAATCGCGGCTTCCGCCTTCGAGGCCGATTGGCGCGTCGCCAACGAATCCTTCGGCGTGAAGACCGGAAGCTCCGCGTCCCATCCGTCGGGCAACTGGCCTGCGAGCATGCGCCGGAATTCGGCCGCCTCCGCCGGATACTTCGCCGCGTACTTCTCAAAGCGCGCGTTCCAACCCTTCTCCGCCTCGGCCCCGCGCTCTACACATTGCCTGTAGTACGCGAGCGCTTCGTCAGGGACGTAGAACTCTGGCTCCTGCGGCCATCCGTAGAATTCCTTGGTAAGCTTGCGCTCCTCATCGCCAAGGGGATTGCTGTGGATCTTCGAGGTCCCCTGCCGATTCGGACTGCCGTAACCGATGATCGAGCGGCACCGGATAAGCGTCGGCCGATTTTTTTCCGCGATACCTCGATCGATCGCCGCCGACAGCGCGTTGAGATCGTTGGCATCGGCAACGACCTCCGTATGCCACCCGTAAGCATCGAATCGCCGCACGACGTCCTCGGAGAAGCTGAGCTCGGTGTGGCCGTCGATCGTCACATGATTGTCATCATAGAAGAAGATCAAGTTGCCGAGGCCGATGTGGCCCGCGATCGATGACGCTTCGTGTGAGATGCCTTCCATCAGGTCGCCGTCGCTGCAGATACCGAAGATGCGATGGCTGAAAAGCCCGGAATTGTCGCGCTCGAAGCGAGCCTCGATATGCTTGGCCGCGATCGCCATCCCCACCGCATTTGAAATGCCCTGTCCGAGCGGACCGGTGGTCGTCTCGACGCCCGGAGTCAGGTTGTTCTCCGGATGGCCGGGGGTTTTGCTGCCGAGTTGGCGAAAGCGCTTTATCTCATCGAGCGACAGATCGTAGCCGCACAGATAAAGCAGCGAGTACAGGAACATCGAGCCGTGCCCGCACGAGAGCACGAAACGATCGCGCCCAAACCACTTCGGATTCCTCGGACTGTGGCGCATGTATTTCGTGTAAAGGAGGTAGCCCGTCGGCGCCATTCCCATCGGCATCCCGGGATGCCCCGAGTTCGCCTTCTGTACGGCGTCGATAGTGAGGACGCGGATCGAATTGATGCACTGTTGAGGGAGGTCGGAACTGATATTGATCTTGCTTGCGGTCGCCACGGATTTCCAGCCTCGATGTTAGGGCGGTCTTCAACCGCGAGTTTCATGTCTTAGATGATCGATCACCCGCTTTGGATGCGCGAACCTTGATGAAGATACCGCAAATTAAGGCGACTTCGAGGAGAGCGTTTCCGATCGATTACCAATCGTCGCCGTCTTTGCTATTGTCGCCCGCCTTTTGCCGTATCATGTTAACGATACTTTCGGCTTCGCCTTTCGAGTCCTTGCCGAGCGCTTCTGAAAAGCGCTCCGCGATCAACCGCATCATCGCGCCTTCATTGCAATCGAGCGTGCTGCCGAGCGCCGCCAATCGCTCCATCGCCGCGCGAATCGCGGCGAGCGAGGCAGCGATATCGCCCCGCTCACGTGATCCAATCGCTTGCTGCAGTCGGGCGCGCACTTCGGCCACGGCGGGCCTTGCACCTTCGCCGATTACAACTTCAAGTTCGCCAAGGTTTTGCGCCAGCCTGACGAAGGGATCGTCTGCGGAGAAAGTCGTCGGCACTTGATGGATTGTTCCACTTGTCTCCGGTTTGATTCAAGGTTCAAACGATCGTCAAGCAATTTCGCCCGAGTCAGGTTCAGGCCAATCTCGACCGCAGCCCCTTTTTGATAGATGATGATGGTTATCGCCCACGGAGGACGATGGGTTCAGATGAGAAAGATTCTGGATCGCAGGGTGGTGATTACCGGTACGGGTCTCGTGACCCCGCTCGGCACTGGCGTCGAGAAAAACTGGGAGGCGCTGGTCGCGGGTCGCTCCGGTATCCGGCCCCTCACCCGCTTCGACACGTCCCAGTTCCCGGTCAAGTTCGGCGGCGAAGTGGCCGACTTCAATCCCGAGGATTGGATCGAGAAACGGGACATCAAGAAGATGGACCCGTTCATCCAGTATTCGCTCGCCGCGACTGAGCAGGCGATGCGCGCGTCGGGTCTTAAAATCACCGAAGATAATGCTGACCGCGTCGGCGTGCTGGTCGGCGTCGGAATCGGCGGTCTCTCGACGATCGAGGAATCTCACAAGATTCTGATGACCAGTGGCCTCCATCGGCTCACGCCGTTTTTCATCCCGAAACTCATCGGCAACCTCGCGCCCGGCCAGATTTCGATCAAGTACGGCGCGCGCGGCGTGAGTTTCACCACCACCAGCGCCTGCGCCTCCGGCAGTCACGCGATCGGCGAGGCTTATCGCATGATTCGGCTCGGCTTTATCGACGCCGCGATCACGGGCGGATCGGAAGCTGCGCTCACGCCGTTAGGTGTAGGAGGATTCGCCGCGATGCGCGCGCTATCGACCCGCAACGATGCGCCCGACAAGGCGAGCCGCCCCTTCGACAAGGAACGAGACGGTTTCGTTATCGCGGAAGGCTCGGCGGCCCTGATCCTCGAAGATCGCGAGTCCGCGATCGCGCGCGGCGCAAATATCATCGCCGAAATCTGCGGCTACGCAGCCAACAGTGACGCCCACCACATCACGGCGCCGTCGCCCGAGGGCCGCTTCACCGCCAACTGCATGATGATGTGTCTCGAAGACGGCGACCTCGACCCAAACCAGGTCGATTACATCAATGCTCATGGTACTTCGACTGAGCAAGGTGACATCGCGGAGACCAAGGCGATCAAGCGCGTGTTCGGTGAGCGCGCGCTCAAGGTCGCGGTGAGCTCGACCAAGTCGATGACCGGGCACACCCTCGGCGCCGCGGGCGCGATCGAGTCGGTGTTCACCGCGCTCGCGGTCAAAAACGGCATCATTCCACCGACGATCAACCAGGAAGTCCCTGACCCCGAATGCGATCTGGATTACGTGCCCAACCAGGCGCGCCGTGCTCCGATCCGGATCGCGCTCAACAACTCGTTCGGCTTTGGCGGCACTAACACGACGCTCGCGTTTCGAGCCGCCAACTAGGCAAGCAGCAGGCCAACATGGGTTCCAGAATTGTTGCCACTGGACGTGCGCTCCCTCGTACTCTCGTGTCCAACAAGGACCTCGAGCGTTACATGGACACGTCCGATGAATGGATCAGCACCCGCACCGGCATTCGGCAGCGCTACACGATGCGCCAAGGCGAGTCGCTCGCCGACATCACAGCGGAGGCGTCGAAGATTGCGCTAAATCGCGCGGGCATGAAGGCGGCCGACCTCGATGCGATCGTGGTCGGCACAGTTTCGTCGGAATACGGCTTCCCGTCGTTCGCCTGCCAGGTGCAGACCCGGCTCGGCATCGACACGATTCCCGCGTTCGACGTGGCCGCCGCTTGCTCGGGGTTCGTTTATGCGCTGAGCGTCGCCGATTCGATGATGCGCGCGGGCGACTTCAAACGCGTGCTCACGATCGGCACCGACGCGCTCTCAACCATGGTCGATTGGAACGACCGCCGCACCGCCGTGCTGTTCGGCGACGGCGCGGGCGCGGCCGTGATGGTGCACGAACCGGGGCCACGCGGCGTACTCACGAGCGTGCTGCGCTCCGCGGGCCAGCACTGGAACCTGCTCGCGGTGCGCTCGACTGGAATTCGCAGCACGATCGACTCTGAAGTGCGGCGCGATCCCGCCGACTCGATCCAGATGAAAGGGCCCGAGCTATTCAAGATCGCCGTCAAGAGTATCGCCGACGTGACGAAGCAGGCCGCGGAGAAGGCCGGCATTGATATCGCGGCTGTTGACCTGGTCGTACCGCATCAGGCCAACATGCGAATCCTGAGCGCGGTCGCCGAGCGCCTTGGTATCTCACAAGAGAAGGTCTTCACGAATATCGATCGCTACGGCAACACTTCGGCCGCGTCCGTGCCGATCGCGCTCGACGAGGCCCTCGAGCAGGACCGCATCCACGACAACGACCTCGTGATGCTCAATGCGTGCGGCGGCGGCCTGACCTGGGGCGCCAACCTGCTGCGCTGGTAGATTGCCGGCGCATCGTGCGCGGCATCGACGATGATCAAGGAATTGCTCGCGCGCCGAGTAGTGATCGTTCTCGGCAAGGGCGGTGTCGGCAAATCCACGCTGAGCGCCGCTCTCGCCAAGGCGGCCACGCACAACGGGTGGCGGGCGCTGGTGATGGAATGCGACTCGCGCGCGCCGATCGCGTCGATCTATGGCCTCCCCTCTTCGTACGAACCCGCGGAAGCGGCGCCCGGGATGTACTTGATGACGCTCGACGGCCGCCATGCGCTCGAGCAGTACCTGCGTATCGTGGTGCCGGGCAGGCTCCTGCTGAAGACGGTGTTCTCGAGCCGGCTCTATCAATTCTTCGTGCAGGCAGCGCCGGGGCTTCGCGAACTGATGGCGCTGGGCAAGGTCTATTACGAAGCGGATCGCGAACGCAGCGACAGTGAGCGGTGGGACACGATTATTGTCGATGCTCCCGCGAGTGGACAGGCGCTCAGCCTGCTAAAGATGCCGCGCGCGGCGCGCGCAACCTTCGGCGAAAGTATCGTCGGGAAGGAATCGAACAACATCTCCGCCATGCTCTCCGATCGCGCGCGATGCGCAATCGTGCAGGTCACGACCGCGGACAGCCTGGCGGTGGCCGAGACAATCGAAACTGAAAAGGAACTCGCACAACTCAATCTGGCCCCGGCAGCGATTTTCTTTAATCGTGTTTACGCGCTTAACTACAGCGAGGCCGACGTGGCCGCGATGATGCGCCGGCGAGCGCCACACCAGGACAAGAAGCAACTCTCTCATCTGGGCGACATCGCGCGCGCCGAGATTCGCCGCGCGAACGATACGCGCGCCGCGCTCGCCCGCGTTCGCAATGAGACCCAAGCCGAGGTTATCGAGACAACCGAGCATGCTGGGCTTGCGGGCGCCGCGCTTATCGATCGTCTTGCCGCCGATCTGATGGCGCCCGCCGAGCGGCCGCGAAGTCGCCGCGTTTCCGCTCGCTCCTGAACGGCGACTGGAAACGCCACCCGCGCGGAATTACGCTTAAGCTCGACGCCGGAGAACCGCATGAGCGACGCCCAGCCCAAATCCTCCGCGGCGGCCAAGAAGCCTCACGAACCCTGGATCATCCGCACCTACGCCGGGTTCGGCGACGCGCCTCAGGCCAACGAACGCTTCCACGCCAACCTGAAAGCGGGACAGCGCGGGCTATCGATCGCTTTCGACCTGCCGACCCAAAATGGTTACGACCCCGACGCGCCGGTCGCGCGCGGCGAGGTCGGCGGCGCGGGAGTTTCCATCTGCCATTGGCAGGACATGGAGCGCCTGTTCGACGGTATCCCGCTCGGTTCGATCAACACCTCGATGACGATCAACGCGACCGCGCCCTTCCTGCTCGCGCTCTACCTGGTCGTCGCCGAGAAGCACGGCGTGCCATGGACGGAGCTTCGCGGCACGACGCAGAACGATCTGCTGAAGGAGTTCGTCGCGCGCGGCACGTCCATCTTCCAGCCCGAGCTTTCGTTGCGGCTCTCGACCGATCTCATCCGTTTCTCGGTTGAGCGCGTGCCCAACTGGAACCCGATCAACTGCTGCGGCTATCACTACATGGAGAGTGGCGCGGGACCCGCAGAGGAAATCGGCTATGCCTTCGGCAACGCGCTCCTCATCCTCGACGCGCTCCGCCCGCAACTCACGCGCGACGCCTTCGAGCAGACTGTCCGCCGCATCTCGTTCTTCATCAACAGCGGTATCGAGTTGGTGCCCGAGATTTGCAAGGTGCGCGCCTACTTCAAGCTCTGGAGCGAGCTCTGCCTGAGCGAGTATGGCATCGCGGATGTCGCGTTTCGCGCGGGATGCCAGGTGCGCTCGCTCACGCTCACCGAGCAGCAGCCCGAGGTGAACATCATCCGCATCGCTTACGAAGCGCTGCCGGTCGTGATCTCGGCGGCCGCTCGCGTCAACGCGTTGCAGCTTCCCGGTTTTCGCGAGGCCCTCGCCCTGCCAGACCAGGCCGAGCAGACGCTCAGCCTCCGCACGCAGCAGATCCTGATGCACGAGACCGATCTGGCGCGCTACGGCGATATCTTCGAGGGCAGCAAGGTCATCGAGAAGCTGACCGACGAAACTGTGGCGCGCGCCAAGGAGATCGCGTATCGCCTGCGCGACGCGGGATACACGCGCGCGATTTCGATCGTCAGCAGCGAATTGACGCGCCAGCTCGCCGAACGCCAGCGCCGCCTCGAGTGCGGCGAGATCACGCAGGTGGGTGTCAACGCGTTCCTTGGCGAGATCGGCCTCACGGCGCCGCCCCGTGATCTCGTTGACCACGCAGCGCAAATGAAGGCCGAGCGCGAACGTATCGAGGCGATCCGCGAATGGCGCTCCACCCGTGACCAACCGAATGTCGCGCGCGCTCGCGAGGCGCTCGAGCGTGCCGCCGCTACCGAAGGTCCGCTGATGGAAGCGACAATCGATCTCGCACGCGCCGGAGGCACCGTCGGCGAGTGGACAGCGACGCTCGAGAAAGTCGGCCGCGGCCGTTACACGCCTGAGATTCTTTCCGCCGGCGCGAACGTGCCTCGGCTCAACGTGCCGGCGGCCGGCCGCAGGATTCGTATCGCGCTCGGCAAGGCCGGTCTCGACGGCCATATCAACGCAGTCAAGCTGCTCGCGCACGCATGCATGCAGGCTGGGATGGAAGTCGTGCTCGCGGGCTTCAAGCAGACGCCGCAACAGATGGTCGAGACGGCTCTGCAGGAGGACGTCGATCTGCTCGCGATCTCGAGCCTCGCAGGCGCTCACATGACGATCGCCCGCGAGACCCTCGAACTGCTGAAGTCGCGCGGCGCGGGTGCGATCCCGCTGGTGATGGGCGGGATCATTCCCGAGCACGATCGGCAGCCGCTGATCGACCTTGGCGTCAAGGCGGTGTTCACGCCCAAGGATTCCAACCTCGGGGAAATCGTGGGACAGATCGCGGCGCTCGGTAATCGGTAGGCGGAATGAAGGACGGGCGAGGATTTCTGTGAAAGGTCGAATTTCGATGACTACGGGGCGACTCGCGGGATTCACATTTGTCGTGGCATTTGCCGCGCTGACCCTTGCCTCGACATTCGCTCTGGGAGCCGAAGCGCGGCCGTGGCTCTGCCGCGACAAACCGGTCTTTTCCGATAACACGGCGATGAATTTCAGGATCACCACGAGCGCCGGCCGCTCGTGGCGAATGTTCTTCATGCAGTTCGAGCCCGACGCGCCGCACGACGGCTTTGAAATCATACGCTCCGCCCCGCTCTCTCCCGGCGGTGAGACTACAGGCAACCTCGAGGCCGGCCGCTACTTCGCCGTCGCGATGTACAGTTCAGGAGGTAACTGGATTTGCCCGGGCTACGCGCAGGATGCGGAGCATCGCCCCGCCGGCGAACTCTACAACATCTGCTACGGCCAGGACGGTCCGCCCTGCCTCGTAACGCTCGCGATCATGCCGTCGGCCCCGTCGCACTGAGCGGCCGAGCGAGTTCAGCCCGCCGCTGACGCTACACGATTCGAGTGCTCAATCGATGCCATGCCGCCGCGGCGCGCGATCCACACCAGCAGAATAAGCGCAGGGATCGTGATAATCGTCGTCATCAGGAAGAACCTCACCCACCCGAGTTGCTGTGCGAGCAAACCACCCGCTGACGCGATCATCGTGCGCCCCACGGCCGCGAGCGACGAGAGCAGCGCGTACTGCGTAGCAGTGAACGCGGGCGAGCAAAGATCGGAGATGTAGGCGACCAGCGCCGCGCCCGCCATCGCGCCGGTCAGGTTCTCGGCTGTGACGCAGAGCGCGAGGTAGCCGAGGTGATGCCCGCCCACGGCCTGCAAGACGTAGAACAGGTTTCCTGCGGATTGGAGGATTCCGCAAAGGAGCAGCGCCCGCACCACGCCGAGCTTCTGTGTCACGTAGCCGCCGGCCAGCCCCCCGACGACAGTCGCAACGAAACCGAACAATTTGGAAATCGCCGCGATCTGCTCCAGCGAAAACCCTATCGCGACGTAGAGCGGCATCGCCATCACACCCGCCATCGCCTCACCCAACTTGTATGCGAAAATGAAGATCAGAACTGCGGGCCAGAGCGGACGCCGCATGAAATCCGCGAACGGCCCGAGCACCGCGGTCGCGAACCAACGCCGCACCGCGTCATAGCCGCCGGGCAAGCCTTCTACCGCTTCTATAAGCGTTGTCGGCTCGGGGCCGAAGATGAAGACCAGCATTCCGATCGACATCAGCCCGGCCATCGCGGCGTACGCGGCAAACCATCCCGCCTGCGCAGCGATTATCAGCGCGCCGGCGCCCGCGACGAGCATCCCGATTCGATAGCCGGTCTGGACCATGCCGGCGCCGGGACCCTGCTGGTCGGCGGTCAGAAGCTCGACGCGATAGGCGTCGATCACGATATCCTGGCTGGCGGAAAGAAACGCGACCAGCAGCGCAAGCGAGCCCATCAGTGAGAGATGATGCTTCGGGTCGCACCTCCCGAGCGCGAGCATCGCCGCAACGAGCGCGACCTGGATGGCGAGTCCCCAGCCGCGACGGCGGCCGATCGGAATCGGCGGCGGCAGCCGATCGATCAGCGGCGACCACAGAAACTTGAGCGCGTACGGGGTACCGACGATCGCAAACGCGCCGATTGCTGCGCGGCTGATAGCGGCGGTTGCGAGCCACGCCGAAAGCGTCGAAAAGGTAAGCAGCAGCGGAAGGCCGCTGGCGAAGCCGAGCGGCAGGATCAGCATCACCCGCCGATCAAGGTAACCGGAGAGCCGCTTGGGCGGCTGATCCTTTCCCATCGTCCCTCGTCCACCCACCGTCTTCTGTTTTACACGTTGGAGGCCGAAACGCGACTGCGCGACGGGTTTCAGCGGCGGGGCGATAGCGACGACTTCAGGAAGTTGAACTTATGGCGCCAGAACTGGCGCGAGCGCCGCGTCGAACTCACCCAGTTGAACTGCACGCTGAGCCGCGGCCCCTCGTACGGTAGATGGCCATGCCACGAACGCTCCGAGCGGCGGAAAATGAGCATGTTGCCGAAAAGCGGTGGGATTTCGAGCGCGCAATCTTCGAGGTTCTTCGAACGGAGCACCCGAATCGCGCCGCCAGTATCACTCCATTCGTCGTTCAGATAGAGCAGCACCGAGATCACTTTCTCGGCGAGGTCGGTATGCACGTAGCCGTCGGAGGCGCGGCTCAGCCGACCTCGTACGCTGACGGTAGTGAGGCACTTAGACAGGTCGATCCCAAATTTTCTTTCGATGGCTTCGCGGAACGCAGGGCTTTCAAGATCATCGATCAATGCTTTGAAACCCGGGCCGAAGCTCAAGCGATCCAGTGCGATGCTGCCGGTCGAGGCGACGCGCGGCGAGTCCGCCAGCACCTTCGCGCGCGCGTCAGCTTGGATAACCTCGCTCGCAAAGACGAACTGGTAGGGTTCGCTGTTGAGCGGCGCGTGTTCGAGCGCGCTCGCGTCGAGAATCGCGAATGCGGAACTCATGCTTCGCCATGCGACGCTATCCGGTTGGTCCCTCGATGACAATCGGCGAAGGGCCGTGATAAAAGTTGAACATCGAAATGACCGGCCCATCGGTGCGCGTGCCCGTTCGAAACTTCCAGCGGATCCTGATCGTACGGCTGAGCTCGCTCGGCGACGTAATCCAGACGCTGCCGATTCCGACCGTGGTGCGCGAAACCTATCCCGACGCTGAAATCGGCTGGGCGATCGATCGTGAACTCGCCCCCGCAATCGTGGGTCATCCGGATGTGGACCACATCCATCGATGCGATCGCGTGCAATGGGGCCGCCGGCTTAAGAATCCATCCGAATGGCGCGGCGTCGCCGCCGAGGCGCGACGCTTCATCGATGAGGTCCGCGCCGTCGGCTACGATTGCGCGCTCGACGTGCAGGGATTGCTAAAGTCGGCGGTCATTCCGTTTCTCGCGGGCATCAGGCCGCGTATCGGGTTCGCACACGGCCGCGAGCTGAGCCATTTCTTCTACACCGAGCGTTATCTGAGCAATGTTCATTATTTCGATCACAATCGGATGCATGTCGATCACATGATGGCGCTCACCGAACGCATCGGGTGCCGCACGGACAACTGCATGGTCCGCCTGCCTCCGGTGGCTCCAGAGAGCCGCGCAAAGATCGACTCGCTTTTGCACTTCGATCGCCAGGCGAGCACGATCGTCGCAATCGCGCCCGCCACTCAATGGAAGAGCAAGCTATGGCCGCTGGAGCACTGGCGCTCGTTGCTCGAGATGATCCTCGCGCGCACAACGGTTAACATCGTGTTGATCGGTGCGGCCGTTGATGCGGCAGTAACGTCGAGCCTTGTCGAAGCTCTTGATGATACCGAGCGGGCTCGCGTTCTCGATCTCGCAGGTAAAACCTCGATCGTCGATCTCTACGCGCTCTTCGAGCGAATCCCGATCATAGTCGCGGCCGATACCGCGCCCCTTCATATCGCTGGCGCCGCCGGATGCACGCTCATTGGATTGTTCGGCGCCACACCGACGCATCGAACGGGACCTATCGGAAACGGCGCTATCACCCTGATGACCTCGGAACCGAAACTTGCCTGCCAGCCATGCCAGGAGCACGTATGCCGCTTCGGCACTACGGAATGCATGCGTATCCTTCGCCCGGAACTCGTGTTCGAGGTGCTCGAGAGAGCGCTTCGAGCGACTGAAGTTGCGGCCGTAAAGCACGCCCCGTCAACGAGCTGCTAAACACTCGCCGATCAACCGCTGGAGGTCGCCTCGACGACATCGCCGAAAGGCTGCTCGACGAGGTCCCTACTTGCACTTTGTCGCGTCGAACCCGTAGACGGCTGGCCGCGATGCCTGAAGTCCTGCACGCACACCGGCACCGAGCCGGTGCAGCTCGCGCCGCTTGCTCGATCGGTCGCGGTGGAGCCGATGCCGTAGAGCATGTTTTCCGGGACCCGCGCCTGACTGGTTGGTCGCGCGCACGAACGCGACGCTGCCGGCGATACGCGCATTAGGACATGAACTTCATGACGGGCTTGCTCTGTAACACGCTCGCGATGCTGACACTGAATGGGCCTTGCGGATCGATGACGCCCGTGATCGATTCCGGCGCCGCGCAGTTGCCGCTCGCCGAATCCGCGAGCAACGTGCCTTTGAGCTGCAGCGTGCCCTGCAGGTTGCCGGTCGCACCGCCAAAGCCGCCCGCCGCGATTCCTACGAAGGTGCTGTTGGTCACGGTAACGTCGCCGCCTGCGTTGAGGATACTGCCGCCGGTGCCGTCGGCGCTGCTGCCGGTGAAGGTGCTGTTGGTTATCGCTATAGGTGGCCGCCGAAGAAATCACTGCCCATTCGCGCAAAGTTATCCTGGAAAGTGCCGGCGTTGACGGTCGGCGTGCCGAAGTTTGCGATTGCGCCCCGAAACCCGCGCGATTTAGGCGCAATGTGGTGCTGATTACGGTCAAACTCCCGTCATATTCGACTCCACCGGCATCGAAGTCGCGATCGACTGCGCCCTGAGCAATCGTCAGGTAGGCGAGAGTGAGATTTGCAGGCGGATTTACCAGCATCAGCTGGGTCTGGAAGTCGCCATCGATCGGGATTCCGGACGACGAGTTGTTGGGTCCGCTATCGCCAGGGTCGGTTCGATCGCGGGCAGTTCCGAGTCCAACACGATCGTTTGACCGGCGAGCGCCGCGGCGAAGGTGATCGTGCTGCTCGGATCGCTCGAGGCGGTTCGCCTGTTCGATCGCGTCGTGCAGGCTGCCCGGGCCGCTGTCGGCGTTGTTGGTTACGACCAATGCAGCAGCGTGCACGACGGCAGGAAATCCGCCCGCAGCAATATCGGCCAGGGCCACCACCCGCAAGCGCGCGGCCAAAGAGCCGAAGACCGCTCGGCTCATAACGTTCCTCCCGAACGCAATCGCGGCTCCAGTCCCAAGGGAACCGCCAGTGAGGAGAGGATTTGAACCGGCGGCGAGGCCTATACAATCCCGTCCGCAGCGGACGATTCTGCCGAGGTTGACTGAGACATCCGGCCCAACCCTGTCAGCGAAGCGTGAAGTCTTCGTAGCAAACCGTGCCGTTGGATCCCACCTTGGCCATCCACACTTCCCTATTCCCCGGTGAAAAGTTGAACTTCTCTAGCTCGTTGCGCGTTACTTCATACATCAGGTCGTAGGATTCCTGGCCGTGGCGTTTCAGCGAGGTGAATCCGAAAGTTCCCACCTTGAGCGGCGGAGCTGGACAGATGCAGAACGTCGTCGTCGCGTACTTATGGACCTCTGTCAGCTTCTTGTAGCCTGCATGTTGAGCCTCGATAAGCTGATTGTAGAGACTTATGTCCTTGAGCGAATCGCGTTCCAGGACGCCCTGCCTGACATCCAGCACCCGCGCCATTCGCGCCAGGATCGAGATATTGCTTAGCCGCGCTTCGAAGGTGGCATTCAGTGGAAGGACGAACAGGAGGTTACAACCCTCGCACCAAGTCGCGAACTGAATCGGCAGGTTGTCAATCACGCCGCCGTCTTCGAATTCATTGCCGGAGTTATCCTGGAGGCGTTTGAAGGCGGGTGGGATATCCATCGACGCGAACACGGCTGATTCGATCTCCTCCAAGGATGGTTCTGGAGATCGCGCTCGATAAGAATTCGGGAGATGCCGGTAGCTCGTAAGCTGGCCGGCCGCATTGCGCGGGATATCGCGGTTGGTGCTGAATTCAAGAATCGCTTTTCCCACGTTGCTGCGAGTCAAATAGTAATATGGAAACGGACCAGGTTTTTGTTTGAATCGCGCTCTGAATTGAAGCCGCCAAACATCGCTGCCGCCGAGATAGTTGCGTACAACCGGGAAGTACCAACCGGGATTTACTACCGACGAGAGCCGAGCCGCTGTCCACCACTCATAGAGCGGCCCGCGATTGCCGTTCCTGGCCGCGACCTGTCCCGTGAGCCAGAACATGGAATTCCACGACCCGATCGAGGTGCCCGCGATCATCCGTACGCAATCGAGCGCACCTTCGCCTTCTAGAAATTCCCAAATTGCCTGCAGCGCGCCCGCCTGGTAGACGCCTTTCGCTCCGCCGCCGGCGAGGATGATTCCGATGCGAAATTCCGGCTCGCCGTCGAGGTTGCGAAATTCTTCGAGTTTCTTTCCGGGTGCTCGATTGGCCCGGGCAGGAACAGCGCTCGTAGTGTGAGGCGGGGCAGCGGGGAGAACCAGCCGTTCCGATCGCAAACCCGCGGCGCCGGTTAACCAGTAGAGGGAATTCCATACCAGTGAGGCGAATAGAATTGCTATCAACAGCGCGAGAATTACGAACAGCACTCGAGGGATTGTCATCGCGACCGACCACGCCAGCCCTGACGACGAAACGTCCAAGCCACCCAGTCTCATCAGAAGCGTGAGCGCGAGCAGCCCGGCGACTATCGCGACGGCGAGAAACAGCCAGAACCGGAGAAACAAACCTCTTGGGGTCATCCTCGTCTCCTATGATGGCCGGATGCGATCTTCGATCACGCGCAATAGAGACAAGGACGCGCCGATTGTGTCGCGCAAAGGGCGGATTGGCAAAGACGCCTGGCCGCTCAGCTCCCCAACTAGCCCCTGAGCGTCCTCGAAGGCCGATCCGAGCAAACCGTCGTCGGAAAGTCAATTTTGGCTAACAGCGAGGCAAGCTGTTGGCGGCCGACCGAATTATGGAGGCGGCGAGCGGATTCGAACCGCTGCATGGAGGTTTTGCAGACCTCTCCCTTAGCCACTTGGGTACGCCGCCTTCAGTCGAGGACTGCTCGCACAAGGGAACTCAAGTGTGTATCACGCCATAGCGGCAGCATCAATTATGGTCTTGGCCGTATGCGCGGCGCGGGGCCATCATTCGCGCGAAAGTTGCGAGCTGCGGTAAACCTCGAGCGCCTGGCGGACGCGAGCCGCCTCGCTCAACAAGCGCTCAAGCTCCGCGCCAAGATTGGCGAGTTCCCCGGCGCCACTCGCGCGCTCGATATCGACGCAGATACCGATCAGCGTCTTAGCCCCAAAGTGGCTGCAACTGCCCTTCAGCTCAGCGCGTGCGCCGCCTGCCGCACGCCGGAAGCGTCAACGGCGGTATACGCCTCGCGAATCGATTTCAGCGTTCATCAAGGTCCGGCAGGAAGACGGCGATCGTGCGACGTACGAATTCGTCGTCGCCGTTGTCGCTCGAGCGCGCGATCGCGAGTGTCGCCTGGAATCGCGCGCTCGCAGATGAGTCCCCAGCTTTCGAGCTGACGGCGCAGGAAGCGCGCGCCAAGACCTTGCGCCTCGACGACCAGCGCCCGCGTATCCCGCGGCGAAGCGCGCAACTCGGCTTCGGTCTTCGGCTTTTCGGGCCCGCGCTCGAGATGAGCCATGAAGCGCAAGGCGGCGCCCGCGCCTGGCGTGCTCTCGAGTTCGATCTTGCCCCCCATGAACTCAACGATCTGCGCCGAAATCGCGAGACCGAGTCCGGTGCCTCCGTGAGGGCACGTGGAGGAATCATCGGCCTGACAAAAGGGCGAGAAGATCTTGTCTTGCGCCTCGAATGGGATACCAGGACCGGTATCGCTCACGGTGAATCTGAGAACGCTGGACACCGCGGTTTCAGATTCCAGTGTCAGTTCGACTGTTATCTCATCGTATTCGGTAAACTTGCGGGCGTTGCCCACCAGGTTGACCAGCACCTGGGGAAGCCGTCCCGGGGTTGGCCGCGCATCAACGCCGGCACGTTTCCCTCGACGAACGAAGCGAGCCGAACATCCTTGTCACGCGTCTTTTCCGCGAACAACTCGACCACGCCCTCGACCACAGACGTCGGGCTGAACTCGATGCTGTGCAACGCGAACTTGCCCGACGAATGTTTGGAGGTCTCGAGGATGTCATTGATAAGCGCCAGCAGCGCGTAGGCGCTGTTCCAGATTGCTTCGGCAAATTCACGCTGCTCACCGGCAAGCGGAGTGTCGAGGAGCATCCGGGTCATGCCGATGATCGAGTTCATCGGCGTCCTGATTTCATGGCTCATGTTGGCGAGGAAACGAGACTTGAGACCCGCAGCCTCAATCGCGGCGTCGCGCGCCTGCGCCAGCTCGAGCTGAGTCTTCTTGCGCTCGATTGCATAGCAGAGTGAGCGTGCAAGAAGCCGACCATCGAATTGGCCTTTGACGAGGTAATCCTGCGCGCCGAACTTCACGATCTCGCGGCTGAAGCGCTCGTCCTCGTAGCCGGTGAGCACGACCATCGGAAGCAGTGGAGCGGCCGCCGAAACCTGCTCCATGGTCACCTGGGCGGGCAGTCGGCCAACGTGAGCTCGACCAGGCGGGCATCGCCCGTGCGGTCTTCGACCATCAACACCCTGATTGGGTGCGCATTCATCCCGCGTCTTCCATCGGCGCCGTCACCTGCGTCAGCCAGAAATTCTTGACCTGCTGGACGATGCGCATGAACTGCTCGACCGTCGAGCTGCTTGGTGACGTAGCCCGCGGCGCGCAGATTGTAGCTCCGCAGCACGTCTTCGTCGGCCGCCGAAGTGGTCAGCACGACGATTGGGATTCGGCTCAGTTCGGCATGGTCCCTGATTGAGACCAGCACGTCGCGGCCGTCCTTGCGTGGCAGGTTGAGGTCGCGCAGGACCAGATCGGGGCGGAAAGCGCCCGCGTGAGCGCGCGCCGAGCAAGGAAATCGAGCGCTTCAAAACCGTCAGCGGCCACGGCAATTCGATTGCGCACCTTGCCTTCCTTGAGCATTTCCAGCGTCAGGCGCACGTCGCCGGGATGCCCTCGACGAGAAGGATATCGACGGGCTTCCAGCCCGGCTCTCGTCGCTCGTCACGCAGTTCTCCTTCCAGGTTCAAGCCGACAAGACACGACTCGCTACCCGACTTTCTGCATCGAATCCGAAAATTTGGAGCGCCGCGATATCCGCGGCCGAGATACTGCTAACCTTCAACTTCGAGAACCGTTCCCACTCGTGGAAGTCCAAGTCCCATGCCACGGCGTCGAGGAGACTACATATCCCGATGCGCTCAAATGAGACCAGCTTTGGCCGCTACAGCAGCACCAAGCAGCGGCAAACAGTCGCAACATGAACAGTCGCGCCGCGCCGCCGCGAGGACAGTCCGACGACGACATGGCGGCAAAAATTTGACGTTCGGCGAACGAGAGCGCGCGATCGTCAAACGGGCGCCACAAGCAGCTCCGGTCCCTCGTTCTTGGCGTTGTTGGCTAACGCCGAGGCCGGCGTCACAACCAGTAAATCGTCGGCGGCCGGCGCCAGCAGTCTTTTCAGCGCTAGCGGATTCGGCTCGCGCGGATTCATCCAGTCGTCGGCGTCGGGGTCGGAAAGGATCACGGGCATGCGATCGTGAATCGGTGCGAGCATTGCGGTGGCGGCGCTCGTCACGATCGTGAACGTCAGCTCGGGACGGCCGCGCTCGGGGTACCACGATTCGTAGAGTCCCGCGAACAGGATAAGCCCGCCGTCGGGCCGATGAATCCAGAGCGGCATGCGTTTCGCCTTCGGCCCGGTCCACTCGTAGAAGCCGTCGGCCGGGATAACGCATCGGCGCTCGCGGAACGCGTCCTTGAACGCGCCCCTGGTGTCGATAGTCTCGGCCTTGGCGTTGATCTGCTGGGTGGCGCGGCTTGCATCCTTGGCCCAGGAATTGACGAGGCCCCATTTTGCCAGCGTTACGCGGCGATTTTCGTATTCAGTGGTAACGAGATAGTGATGCTGCGTCGGGGCGACGTTGTAGCGTGGCAGATGGTCGTGAAATTCGCGCGGATCGATCCCGAGCAACTCGGCGATCTCGCGGCCGTCGCGCCGCGTGAGTGTGAATCTCCCGCACATCGCAGGGAGAATTTTAACCGATCGAGGCGAAAATCGCTCGAATGTTTCACCTAAAACATTTCTGTCACCTTAGGTGACAATTCGTAGGATGAACTAAACAGCCTTGACGCGTGGCGAGCGCTATCCGTCATAGACGAGAGTCGGTACAAATTCGCCGATGTTCACCGCTGCCAGAGGATTTCGTTGGCCTCCATCGGCACGCGAGCGTCGGAATGATACGGCACGAGGCGCGGCGTGTAGTCAGACGCCGGCCGTGACGCCGGCACCCTCGCAACATAGTTGAAGCCGTTTACCGCGCCGACCAGCGGCTGATCTCGAAGCATCGGGATTAACTGCGGTCGATCGCCGTTCGACCCCTGCACGAACAACTCGACGCGCACCGAGTCGGGATCGATCTCGTCGAGATAAACCTGGAGCGAAATGACGTGCTGATCGCCCTCCGTCTCGACCCGCAGATCTCCCAGCCGAAGCCGCGACCAATGGCTCACGAGCATACGCTGCCAGTTGCGAATCTGGACTCCGACGGCGCCCGCGTCGCCCTCACGTTTGCGATATGCGACCGCGGCAGGCAGGTAGTACTTTTCGGTATACTCGCGCACCGTGCGGTTGGCCGAGAACTGCGGCGTGAGGCGCGCCATGCTTTCGCGCATCTTCGCGATCCAGGCGCGCGGCAGGCCCTGGGAATCGCGCTCGTAGAACATCGGAACCACTTCCTGCTCGAGGCAGCGGTAGAGCTGCTCAGCCTCGGCCGCGTCCCACGCCGGATCGTCGCCATGCTCAAGGCCGTCGCCGATCGCCCATCCGACCTCGGGCGCATATGCCTCTGCCCACCAGCCGTCGAGCTCCGAGAGGTTCAACCCACCGTTGACGAGCACCTTCATGCCGGAAGTTCCGCTCGCTTCCCAGGGCCGGCGCGGATTGTTGATCCAAACATCCACGCCCTGCACCAGATGCTCGGCGAGCTGCAGGTCGTAATCGGCCAGGAACACCGCATGCGGCCGGATATCCGGACGTCGCACGAACTCGATCCATTGATGGATAAGAGCCTTGCCCGCACCGTCGGCGGGATGCGCTTTGCCCGCAATTGCGAGCTGGACCGGATACCTCGGGTTGTTCAGGATACGCGCGAGACGCTCGGGATCGTGAAGCAGCAGCGCGGGCCGCTTGTAGGTCGCGAAGCGGCGCGCGAAACCCAACGTCAGCGCGTTTGGATCGAATACATTGCCGGCCACGGTTACTTCTTCCTCGGAGCCGCCGCTGGCCGCGATAAGCCGTGACAGCCGTTCGCGGGTGAAGGTCACCAGCTCGCGCCGGTTCGCGGTGCGAAGGCCCCACAGCAGCTCGTCGGAGACCTTCCGGATCGACTCCCCGGTCGATTCCATGCGATCGAGCCAGCGCTCGGGTCCGGCCGTATCTGTCCACAGCCTGTCGGCGTAGACCGAGTCCCAAGACGGCGTATGCACGCCGTTGGTGACATGGCCGATCGGCACTTCGCTAATCGGCCAGCGCGGAAAGAGCGGCGCGAAGATGCGGCGGCTGACCTCGCCGTGGAGCCTGCTCACTCCATTGACCGCGGCGCTGCCGCGCATCGCGAGGTACGCCATGTTGAACGGCTCGCGATCGTCGGCGGGATCGAGCCGTCCGAGCGCCAGCAAGTCATGGAGGCTGATTCTGAGAACGCTGGTCGCACGTCCTCCGAGATAGATCCTGATCAAATCCGGATCGAAGCGGTCGAATCCTGCTGCAACCGGCGTGTGCGTGGTGAAGAGATTGCCAGCGCGCGTGACGGCGAGCGCCGCCTCAAACGGCTGGCCCGTCATATCCATGAAATCATGCGCGCGCTCGATCACGGCAAACGCCGCGTGTCCTTCGTTCAGGTGGCACACCTCGGGTTTGAGCCCAAGGCGCTTCAACAGGCGCCACCCGCCAATCCCGAGCACCAGTTCCTGTTGCAGGCGAAGCTCTGGCCCGCCGCCGTATAGTTCGCTCGTGATACCGCGCATCGCGGGCGGATTTGCAGGGTCGTTGCTGTCGAGCAGGTAAAGCCGCACGCGACCGACCTTGGCCTGCCATGCACGCACCCATAGCTTGTAGCCGGGAAATGCGAACTCGATCCGCACGAGCTCGCCCGCGCTGTCGCGCACTGGCGAAATCGGCAGATAAATCGGCGAGTTGTAAGGATACATTTCGATTTGCTGGCCGTGCGCATCTATCGCCTGGCGGAAATAACCCTGCTGATAAAGGAGACCAACGCCGACCATCGGCACGCCGAGGTCGCTCGCGGCCTTGAGCTGGTCGCCGGCGACGTTGCCGAGGCCGCCCGAATAGATCGGCAATGCCTCGCTGAGTCCGAATTCCATGCTGAAATAGGCGACACCCGAGAGTGGGCCATGGTGATGTTCTCGCTGGAACCACGCCGGGCTCGATTCATAGGCGCGCCGCGCAAGCACCAAGTCTTCGACGCGGCGCCGGAAGCTGGTATCAGCTGCCAGTTCCTTGAGCTTGGTTTCGGAAGCGGACTGCAGCACGACCCACGGGTTGCGCGTCAGCTCCCAAAGCTCGGGATCGATGCGGCGCCAGACGTCGTCGGTGGAGTGATCCCAGGATGCCCGAAGTTCGAGCGCCAGTTCGGATAGCAGCTCGACTCCACGCAGCTGGGTTGCCAATGGTTCGGGATGACGCATGCGAACTCCCCTCTCCGCTCAGTCCGCGCCAAATACTACAGCTCGCGTGTGGCGGGCAATCATCAGATTCTCGTTAGTCGGGATTACACGCACGGCGACGCGGCCCGATTTGCGTGAGATCAAATCCGCGTGTGCAGCGTTGCGCTCGAGATCAATTTCGATTCCGAGATGCTTAAGACCGCCACAGACTTCTGATCTGATCGGCGCCGCACGCTCGCCCATTCCGCCGGTGAACACGAGCAAGTCGAGGCCGCCGAGCGCCGCGGCGAAAGCGCCGATCTGCTTGCGTAGCTGATAACAGAACATCTCGATCGCGAATGCCGCGCGCGCGTCGCTCGCCCGACGCTCGAGCAGCGTCTTCATGTCGGAAGTGACCTCCGAAACGCCAAGCAGTCCGGACTTGCGGTCCACGAGGTTTTCAATTTCCGCCGTGCTCAAGTGCCGCGTGTTCATGAGATACAGCAAAACGCTAGGATCGAGATCGCCGCTCCGCGTGCCCATCATGAAGCCGCCCGTCGGTGTGAGGCCCATCGTCGTGTCGATTCCAACACCGTCGCGCACCGCGGCCATGCTCGCGCCATTGCCGAGATGCGCAATCACAATTCGCGCGGGACGCGCCGCGCCGAGCGTCATCATGATGTACTCGTACGAGATTCCATGGAAGCCGTAGCGCCGGACGCCCTCATCGTAGAGGTTCGCCGCGAGAGCGAAACGCTCGGCGACCGGCGGCATCTGACGATGAAACGCGGTGTCAAAGCAGACAACCTGGGGAAGATCGTGGGCGTGCTCGGCGGCAGCCTCGAGGCCTTCGATCGCGCCCGGCATGTGAACGGGCGCGAACGGCGTCAGGCGGCGAAGATCGGCGATGAGTTCGGGGGTGACGCGCTCGGGCGCTGTGTGATTCGGTCCTCCGTGGACGATCCGATGACCGATTGCCGAAGGCGCGGGCATCCGGGCCGCCGCGATTTCCTCAAACAACGCGGCAATCGCTTCACGCCGATGTTTGAAATCGCAATGCTTCTCGACAAGCTTCTTCCGATCCGCTCCGTGCATCGCGAGCGATCCACCGCTTAGTCCGATTCGCTCGACCTCTCCCGAAGCGATCGAGCGGTCGCCGTTGCCGAACAGGCTGAACTTGCACGACGACGAGCCGACGTTGAGGCAGAGTATGACGCGCTCGTCGGCCAATCGAATCAGCCCTGGCTGGCGGCCTGCTTGAAGGCGCGTGAAATGATCGACCGCGCTTCATTCTGTACCTGGCGCAGGTGATCGAGGCCGCGAAAACTCTCAGCGTATATCTTATAGACTTCTTCGGTGCCCGATGGGCGCGCCGCGAACCATGCGTCATCGGCGACGACCTTGATACCGCCGAAAGATTCTCCGTTGCCCGGCGCGGTAGTTAGGACCTCGCGGATTTTCTCGCCCGCGAGGTCACTCGCATTCAGGCTCTTCGCGGTGAGGTTGGTCAACGCCAGTTTTTCCGCAGGTGTTGCCGGCGCGTCGATTCGTTCGTAGGCGG
>JASHQJ010000236.1 GCA_030037595.1 Candidatus Binataceae bacterium | reverse complement strand
TTCGGGAATTTGGCTTCCGTTCATGCTGGATCATGCCGTCGCTGGTAGGCTTGCCGCCCAATCATGCGTGTTACTTTCCGGTTTACTCCAAATGCGTGGAGCTTAAGATTCCAATCAAGATCAACGTCGGCGTGCCGGGACCGCTCCGTCCTGCGATACCACAACAACCGATGGCACTCGATGAAGTGTTACTGGCTTTTCCCGAGCTTACTGTAGTCGGATGCCATTTGGGGCATCCGTGGCAAGGCGACATCGTGGCGATGCTGCAAAAGCATCGTAACTTTTACCTCATCACTTCGGGTTGGGCCCCCAAACACGTGCCGCACGAGCTGTGGCAATTGGCCAACAAGCGTGGTCCCGACAAGCTGATGTGGGCCAGCGATCATCCGTTGCTATCGCTGGAGCGATGCGCGCGCGAAGGCTGGGAGGTTCCGCTCACCGATGTAGCGAAGCGCGGCTACCTGCGGGACAACGTGCTCAAGGTTTTCAAATTCGATTGAACTAGCCGCCGAGCGCGGTCGCTACGTCCAGGTCGGCAAGCAGGCCGGGCTGCGTCGGGCGCCATCCGAGTCGTGCCTGCGTTTGCTTGCTCGAAACGGGCAAATCAATTCCCATGAACGGCCCGAGCCATCCGAAGTGATCGAAGGCTTCCGCCGGTGACTTTGATACTATCGGGATATTCAATCGGCGGCCGATCACCTCGGCAATTTCCTTAAGCGGCACGCCTTCTTCGGCGACTGCATGGTAGCGGGCTCCGCGCGCGGTGCTCTCCTCGAGCGCAAGCACGTAGAGATGGGCGGCGTCGAGGCGGTGAACTGCGGGCCATCGGTTGCTGCCCTCGCCGACGAACGCCGACACGCCCTTTTCCTTAGCGATCATGATCAGCGGTGAAACCAGACCCAGCATTTCAGGATCATGCACCGAGGGTGGGAGTCGCACGATCGATGCGCGAACGCCGCGCGCGGCGGCAGAAAGGGCGGCTTCCTCAGAGGCGCTGCGTGGGACGCCGGCTGAGCTCGGAACCGGCGCGTCATCTTCGGTAGCGCGGCGCCCAGGCGTGAGCATCGCGGTTCCCGCGGTGACGATCAGCGGGCGATCGGAGCCGGCAAGCTCGCCGCCGATCGCCTCGATCGCGCGCCGATCGGCCTCGCAGTTGTCCGCGTACTTTGAGAAGTCGTGATTGAAGGCGAGGTGCATCACGGCGTCGGCGTTCGCGGCCCCGCGGCGCAGGCTTGCGAGGTCTTCGATATCGCCACGATGGACCTCGACGCCGGCCGCGCGCAGCGACTTCGCCGCTGTGTCCGAGCGTGCAAGCCCAATCACCTGGTGGCCTTTGCCCAGGAGCTCCGTGACGATGGCCGAGCCGATAAATCCTGTTGCGCCTGTGACGAATATACGCATGGTCGTTGTCCTCAATAGGTTCGCGGCTGCTTCACTCCTGTCAAAATAAACCCGGAAATGAAAATGAGCCATGCCGTAAAGTCCGTATTATCTGCGCGATCGTCCGAGGAAGCATGATGGACCCGCTTTCTGATGTCCTGTCGCTCTTGAAACCGCGCACCTATATGTCGGGGGCTTTTGATGCGGGCGGAAAGGTGGCGGTGCAGTTCCCGCGTCATGACGGAATCAAGTGCTACGCGCTGGTGTCGGGGCAGTGCTGGCTTAAGGTGGACGGCGTTCCCGAGCCGGTGCGGCTGCAAAACGGCGATTGTTTTCTATTGCCGCGCGGACGGGCCTTTCGCCTCGCAAGCGATCTCGATCTCGAGCTGGTTGACTATCGAATTGTGATCTCGGCGCCAACGAGGGGCGGTATCCGCCGGTACAACGGCGGCGGCGATTGCTTCTTCGTACGCGGTCACTTCACGTTCACTGGTAGTCACGCCGGGATATTGCTCAAGATGCTTCCGCCAATCGTGCATATACGAAAGGAATCGGACCGGGCTGCGCTTCGCTGGTCACTTAACCTGATGATGCAGGAAGTGCGCGACCCGCAGCCGGGCGGATTCCTCGTGGCGCAGCATCTCGCGCACATGATTCTCGTCAAGGCGCTGCGGCTCTACCTGGAGGAGGGCGCGCGAGGGGGTGTCGGATGGCTCTTCGCGCTCGCGGACAAGCAGATCAGCGCGGCGATTGGCGCAATTCATGACGATCCAGCTCATCGCTGGACGCTGCATGAACTCGCGAAGCGGGCGGGGATGTCGCGCTCGACTTTTGCGCTCAGGTTCAAGGAGAAGGTGGGAGAGTCGCCGATTGAGTATCTGCGCGATGGCGGATGCTGCTCGCGGGGGATCGACTGGTGAACTCGGGTGACAGTGTTGGTGAGATCGCACTGGCGCTGGGATACGAGTCGGAGAGCGCGTTCAGCACTGCATTCAAGCGCGTGATGGGCTGCTCGCCGCGGCAATATAGCCGGGGCAGGGGTCGGGAACGAGAGAGTAGTGGAAAGTGTATTTTGTGGATGTGGCAAATCCGCCGAGTTGATTGCGATTAACAGTTGGGGTCAATTTATTTTCTTGGCCGGAGCCAGCCAACGCCAGGATCGCACATTCCTCACCAGCCAAAAGCAATCGAGCCGAGATATTGATTGTAGCCCTTGCCCGTTGCCGTACTGGTTGTAGCGCCATTCGGCGCCGATAAAAGGTCTTATCCAGGATGCTCTGAATCTCCGGTGCTTTCAGGAGAGACAGGCTTAATTCGAAACTGGCACCGAATACGCCGCCATCCTGATGTTTCCCTTTTCGCAGATCGCGCCTAAGCAACCAGTCAGGGTGATCCAACGCTCTGTTATGTCGATTACCGGTAATGTACAGAGTCGCGATTTACCGGTGTATAAGGTTGGGAAATAAACGCCGCAAAGACAGTCG
Organism: Candidatus Binataceae bacterium; assembly: GCA_030037595.1. Lineage (GTDB taxonomy): Bacteria > Desulfobacterota > Binatia > Binatales > Binataceae > JASHPB01. The sequence continues at coordinate 3,893 of JASHQJ010000236.1, read as the reverse complement.
CTGCGTATTGCATCCAACGCGATTCGAGCCGTCACTGCAGGCAGGCATTCGCTTGGCTCTCATCATCCGTAGTGTCGGCCCGGCGGCCTTGGATTCCTCGCGCAACGCTCGGAATGACGATGTCGCGGTGCGAGATTTCTCTGGCTAGATTCCTTCGTAGGAGTGTCTGAATAACGACAGGCACGGCAGCCAGGACGAACTGACTTCTGGTCGTCATCGCCGCGCATTGTGGTAAGGTTGAGCCGCGCAAAGAAACTCGCGTTCGAGAGGAGTCTGAGCATGAACAGCGAAGAGAAGAAGGCATTCGTCGTCAACACATGGAACGCGTTCGGCAAGGGCGACATCAAAGCCGCGTTCGCCAACATGGCCGACAACGTTAGCTGGGTGGTTCCGGGCAACATGCCGGGCGTCTCGGGTCTGAAGCGCGGCAAGGACGAAATCCTGAAGTTCATGTCGGGCGTGTCGCAGACCTTTCCCGAAGGATTGCAGAGCGAAATTCGCAAGACCTTCTGCGACGGCGATACCGTGATTATCGAGCTCACGAATCGTGGCAAAGTATCGAACGGCAAGAGCTACGAGAACGAATACTGCTTCGTCTTCGAGCTCGAGAACGACAAGATTCGACGCATCCGCGAATACGTCGATACGCAGAAGGCCAAGGACCTGCTGTTCAGCTAGCGATTATCTGGATTTCCAGTTGGGCGGGCGCTTCTCGGCGAAGGCGCGCGCGCCCTCGCGCGCGTCTTCGGTTTCGTTCAGCCAGTCGTAGGCGCGATGCTCGAGCTTGAGAGCCTCGATTAGCGGGAGGTCGAGGCCTTTGCGCACGACCTCTTTTATCTTCTGCACGGCGAGCGGCGCGCTCTTGCAGATCTCAGCGGCGATTTCTTCCGCCCGCGTCATCAACTGAGGCATCGGCACGACGTGATCGACGAGGCCGAGGCGCAGCGCGTCCTCGGCGCCGATCCTGTTGCCCGTGTAGAGCATCTCGAGCGCGCGCCCGAGCGGGATTAGCCGCGGCAGGCGCTGCGTGCCGCCGCCACCTGGGAGCCATCCGAGGCGCACTTCGCCGAGGCCGAACTGGGCATGTTCCGCCGCGATACGGATATCGCAGCAGAGCGCCTGCTCGAGCCCGCCGCCGTTGGCGTGGCCGTTGATTGCGGCGATGATCGGCTTGGTCAGCTCGAGCATCACGGCGTAAGGCGTGCGCGCGCCTTCGCGGCCGATCCGCTCGACATAGTTCGACTTGATATCGCTGCCGGCGCAGAATGCGCGCTCTCCCGTGCCGGTGAAAATTGCGACGCGCAAATCGCGATCGGCCTGGAACTCGGTCCAGATGTCGGCGAGCATGCCGTAAGTTTCGAAGTCGCAGGCGTTGAGGCGCTCAGGCCGATTGATCGTGACATAGGCGACCGCGCCTTTCTTTTCGAAGACAACTTTCATTTCTTTGTGATCTTCTGGATTTCCTGCTCGCGCAGATCGCGGCGGCGAATCTTGCCCGTCACGGTCATCGGAAACTCGTCGATGAATTCGATCGAGCGCGGATACTCGTGCGCGGCGAGCTTCTTTTTCACGTGCGCCTGGATCTCCGCGCTGAGCTGGTCGGATCTTTCGACCGACGGCATCACCTTCACGAACGCCTTGATCGCCTGGCCGCGCTGCGCATCAGGCACGCCGATCACGGCGCATGACGCGACGCCTTTCACTTCCATGATGGAGGCTTCGACTTCGGCGGGGCCGACGCGATAGCCCGAGGTCTTGATCACGTCGTCGGCACGGCCCTGGAAGTAGATATAGCCCTCGCCGTCGGCGTAGCCGAGGTCGCCGGTCAGACACCATTCACCGGCGAATTTTTCTTCCATCGCGGCCGGGTTCTTCCAGTACTCCTTCATCACGACCGGCGAGTTACGGCGAATCGCGATTTCGCCGCTGTCGCCTGGCTTCGCGACCGGCATGTGATCCGCGCCGATAATCGTCACGTCGTGACCGGGATACGCCTTGCCAAGCGGTTCGAGGCTGTAGGGCTCGAGCGCGCCGATCGTGCCGATGAAGTAGTTGGCCTCGGTCTGGCCGAAGGCCTGGTTGAATTCGACCTTCAATTCTTCATCGACCCAGCGTGCGAGCTCGGGCGACACGGGCTCGGCGCCGCTCACGATCGCGCGGAGCTTGAGGCTTCGATACTTGTCGCGCGGATTCTTCACCTCGCGAAGCGTCTTGAGCGCGGTCGGAGGATAGAGCCCGACCGTGGCGGCGTACTTCTCGAGCAGGCGAAAAGTGACGTCAGGATCGAAGCGCGCCTTGCTCCGATAGGCGAGCACCGGGACTCCGTACGGCCACACCGCGAGCAATCCGTCGAGCAGGCCGCCGGCCCACGCCCAGTCCGCGGGGCTGTAATAGAGATCGCCGTCGCGGAGAAAGTTGTACGAGTAGTCCATCCCGTTGTGGCCGAGCACGTAGCGCGCCGCGTGCAGCACACCTTTGGGATTGCCGGTCGTGCCGGAGGTGTACATCAGCAGGACTGGATCTTCTGACTGCGGCGCGCGGTCGGGTGCGAAGTTGTCGGCGCCCTTGGCGAGTAGATCGTCGAAGAAGAGGCCGCCATCCTTGCCGCCCGCAATAATGACGTGCTTCAGCGTTTCGATCTTGTTGCGCATACCGTCGAGCTTGCCGACGGTCTCGGGCTCCATGAGTATCGCCTTTGCCGAGCTGTTGTTGAGGCGATACTTGATCGCATCGGGACCGAACAGCTTCGAAATCGGCAGCGCGATCGCGCCGACGCGATACAGCGCCATGTGCATGATCGCGGTCTCGGGGCGCTGCGGCGTATGCAGGGCAACCACGTCGCCGCGGCCGATTCCCAAGGCGCGTATCGCGTTCGCGAGCTTGTTGCTCGCGATGCGAAGCTGTCCCCAAGTGTACTTCTCGCTATGGCCTTCGTCGTCCTCGTAGTAGAGCGCGACGCGATCCTTCGCGTGAAACGGCTGCTCGAGGCAGTCGAGCGTGACGTGATAATCGGCGGGAATGTTCCATCGATGCTTCGCCCGCGCGTCGGCGATCGATTTCGCGCCGTGGACCGTTTGGTCCTTGAGTCCAATCATGACACCCAACCTCACATATTCGTAGCCGGCACGAAGCGGAACGAATCATCCTTCTTGGTAATCTTGCCGGCGCCGGGCCCCGCGAAGTGTGTGCCGATCACGACAGTCTTGGTGTCGGCGTAACGCTCGCAAAAGGCGCGGCGCGTCTTCTTGGCGAGCGGCAGATCGACGTCGAAATTGTCGTCCCACTCGGGGTAGCGGCACTGAATCGGATGATGCATCAGGTCGCCGGTGATAACCGCATCCTGTCCCTTCGATGAAATCCGCACGGCGAAGTGGCCGGGCGTGTGTCCGGGCGTCGATTCGAGCCATATCTCGTCGGTCACGCGATACTTGTCGTCAACCAACTCGTTCATGCCGGCTGCGATCACCGGACGCACGGAATCCTCGACAGGCACCTTGAGGAAGGGATCCTCGGCGCGCGAGAAGAAGTCCCATTCGTTTCCGCCGAGCAGGTACTTCGCGTTGGGGAAGGTCGGCACCCACTTGCCGTCCTTGAGCATCGTGTTCCAGCCGACGTGATCGAGATGGAGATGCGTGCAGATGACGCGGTCGATCGATTCGCGCGGGCATCCGATCTTTTCGAGGTCCTTGAGGAACGGAAGCTGGAGTTTGTTCCACTCGGGATTGTCGCGCGCCTTGTCGTTGCCGATGCACGTATCGACGATGATGCGCTTGCCTTGCGACTCGATAACCAGCGCCTGAATCCTGAGGTGCACCTTGCCCTGTTCGTTGGAGAAGGCCGGATAGAGCCAGTCGCGCTCTTTGTTGACCGCGTCGGCGGTCGCGTTGGGCAGC
>JASHQJ010000235.1 GCA_030037595.1 Candidatus Binataceae bacterium | reverse complement strand
CGTCAGTAATCGTGACCACGCCGATTAGTTTGCCGTCCTCGACGACAGGGAGCGCGCCGATCTTTCGCTCGCGCAAGATCCGCGCGGCGTCAGTGATTTCAGTGTCGGCGGTAACCGTGAGCAGTCCTTCGCTCATCGCCTGGGACGCGGTGGTCTGAGCGAGCCTCTCGTGATGACTACGGATGTCGCGGTCAGTGACGATTCCTGTCGGCACGCCGTTCTCCCTGACGATCGGCACGCAGCGAAATCCGCCCACATGCATCTTGTCCTCGACGCTCGAGAGGACCTCGTCCGGCGAGGCCGTGACCGGATTGTGCGTCATCCAGGCGCCAACCTTGGTGGCAGTGCCGGCTTCGTACTTGACGGTGAGAACGGGGCAGCCCGCCTCGCGGATGATGCCTTCGGCGACGCTGCCAAGGAGGAAGCGCGAGAAGCCACGCCTGCCGTGGGTTGCCATGACGATCACGTCAGCCGCCACTTTGCGCTGCACCTGGAGGATCGAGGGGGCCGGCTCGCCGACATGCGTCATCAGATCGTACTTGAGTCCCGCCAGATGATTTCGCGCGATTTGGTGCAGGCGCTCGCGCGCGGTCTGCTCCTGGCCCTTGTAAAGATCGACGTAGACCGGCATCCCGGTCGGTGGGATGAACATCGGCACGACGTGGAGGGCGAACACGGTGCCGTCGTGCTCGCGTGCCATCATGGCAGCGGTCTCGAGCGCGAAAATCGAGTTGTCGTCGAAGTCGACGGGGCACAGAAGGCGGCGGTACGGATACGGCATCGCGGTCTCTCCTTGTCCGGCGCCGCTCCCCCGGTGTGGTCGAAGCGGGCGGGCCGTCTCACGAGAATATCAATCCCGCAATTCTAGTTCCCGCACCAGTACCGCGGGAACGCGGGCTCTGAGCCCGCAATATGCCGATGACCGGCGGCGCAGGCGATCTGACGTGCTGCGCTTGGAATCCGCGTCCACTTTCGCTAAGGCCATGTGGGGACGCGCGATGACTCCCGAATTCACCGTCAAGGACAAAGTCGCGATCGCCGGAATCGGCGAGACCAAGTATTACAAGCGCGGCGGCGCGCCGGTTGCCGAATTCCGCCTCGCACTCGAGGCGATCAAGCTCGCGGCCGACGACGCCGGCATACCAATCAAGCACATCGACGGCATCGCGTCGTACAGCAACGATCGCAACGACTCGGTGCGCGTCGCGACGGCTCTCGGGCTGCCGGAGCTTCGCTTCTCCAATATGTTCTGGGGAGGCGGAGGCGGAGGCGGTTCGGGCGCGATCGGCAACGCTGCGGCCGCGATCGTCGCGGGCTATGCCAACTACGTCATCGTGTATCGCGCCCTTGCGCAGGGTCAGTTCGGCCGCTTCGGCCAGACGCCCGCGCTCAAAGGAATCAGCGGGCCGCCCGCCTACACCTGGCCCTATGGCATGTCGACGCCGGCGCAGTGGATCGCGCTCCGCACGCGCCGGTTCATGCACGATCACAACGTCACCGAGGACGCGCTCGCAGCGATTGCGATGGCCTGTTATCACCACGCGCAGACCAATCCGCGCGCGATCATGTACGGCCGCCCGCTCTCGCGGAAGGACTACGACGAGTCGCGCTGGATCGTCGAGCCGTTTCATCTCTACGACTGCTGCATGGAGAACGACGGCGCGGCAGCGGTAATCGTCACGAGCGCCGAGCGCGCACGCGACCTCAAGCAGAAGCCCGCGCGCCTGCTGGCGGCGGCCCAGGGTTCGGACTTTCGCCAGGGCGCTGCCTCCGAGAACGGGCCCGACTACGCGACCTCGAATTTCAAGACGCTGGCGCCGCGTCTCTACTCGATGGCGGGAATCGAGCCCAAGGATGTCGACGTCGCGCAGGTCTACGAGAATTTCACCGGCGCCGTGATGACCAGTATTGTCGAGCACGGCTTCTGTCATCCGGACGAAGCGCGCGATTTTTTCAAATTCGAGAATCTGATCGCGCCGGGCGGCAAGCTGCCCATCAACACGAGCGGCGGCAATCTCGCCGAGTGCTACATGCACGGCCTCGAGTTGATAATCGAGGCGGTGCGGCAGGTGCGCGGCACCTCGACCGCGCAGGTCAAGGACGCGGAGATCTCGATGGTCGTGTCGGGGCCGATGGTCGCCCCGGTCAGCGACCTGATTCTGCACGCATAGGAACGACCGATGGCTGAAGCGCGCGACGAAATCAGGACTAGCTACCTTCCCGCCGGGATGCCAGCGCCGGTGCCTGCCGGCGACGGTGTCGATCGCGAATTCTGGGAAGCGGCGCGCCGTCATGAACTAATGATCCAGCGCTGCCAGGACTGCGGCACGTTCCAGATGACGCCGGAGTGGATTTGCCACAACTGTCACTCGCTCGGCGTCGGATGGCATCGCGCGTCGGGTCGCGGACGCATCTACAGCTTCGAGCGCGTATGGCATCCTGCGCATCCCGCGCTGAAGGGCGCGTGTCCGTATCTCGTCGTGGTGGTGGAGCTGCCCGACGCAGGCAACGTGCGCCTGGTTGGCAACCTGCTAGGCGATCCTATGCAGGAAGTGCGCTTCGACGCGCCCGTCGAAGCCGTGTTCGAGGACCACGAGGGCTACACCCTCATCCAGTGGCGAGCTGTCTAGTGGCGGCGGGAGTTCCTCGACTCTCTATTACGCCGGTTCCTTTTTCGCTCCGTCCGCGGCGATAAAATTGAGCGCCGCCGAGTTCATGCAATAGCGAAGTCCGGTCGGCGGAGGCCCGTCATCAAAGACATGGCCGAGGTGCGCGTCGCACTCAGCGCACTTGACTTCGGTCCGCACCATGAAGAGCGAGCGATCCGTATCAGTCTCGATGTTCTGCTTGGCGATTGGCTGCCAGAAACTCGGCCATCCGGTGCCCGACTCGAACTTGGTATCGGAGCTGAACAGCGCGTTGCCGCAACAGATGCATCGGTAGATGCCCTTTTCGTGATTGTTCCAGTACTTGCCGGTAAAGGCTCGCTCGGTACCTGCCCGCCGGGTGACGTCATATTCTTCGGCGGACAGTCGCTTGCGCCAATCCGCATCGCTCTTAACGACCTTGCTGGTCATGATGATACCTTTCCTCTGTCCCGAGTCGGTGAACTCCACGATCGAGACCTTCTGGATACCGCCGGCCGGCGCCGATTCGTCGGCAGCAGCGGAAGAGTCGCCCACGCTGTGAAGATGGATTCCGAGCGCCGCGAGCGCCGGAACCGTCATCGCGAGCCCCAGGAAGGAGCGGCGCGAAACCAAATTCGAAGGGGACACTGCGACACTCTTGCCCGTCTGAAGCTTCTTGATCATTGCATAGAAGACAACGCGAGTTAATCAGGAAATGTTCCTAGCGTGTTAAGAGCTGACTGACTATTCGGTCACCGACTGCATTACGTTGCCGGTCGACCTGTCCACCAGGTCAACCTCAACCGGAGCCGACACATTGTGGCTCTTCTTCGCCGAATCGATGCCGGCCTTGAGATCGCTCATGAACTTGTCCTTCGCAAACGGCGGCATCTGATCCATCGGAAAATTGTCGAACGTTACACGCGCTTTGGTGTCACTCGCCCACTGCACCGAGCCAACCTTCGGCCCCGCAATCGGCAGTCCGCGTACCATCTGCTCTATCGCGCCGTGGAAGCTCCCAGACGGCGACGAGCTCGCAGCTGCGCCAGCCGCGGCTGCGCCGGGCGCCGACGCCCTAGGCGCGCCGCTCAGCTTCGCGAGCAGCTCGCGAACCTGCGATTTCGTGTTGTCGTCGGGCGCGAGCTTAAGCGCCGTGTTGAGCGAGGCCGCCGCGTCGCTTTGCTTGTTCTCCTGCGCGTACGCGATCCCCATGTTGTAATACGCCTGGAAAAAATCCGGCTTCTCGGTCGTCACCTTCCCGTATTGCACGATCGCCTGGTCAGCGTTGCCCGTATAGAGGTACATCGTGCCGAGGTCGGTGCGCACCTCCGGATCGTCTGGCTTCAGTTTCAGGAAATGCTCGTACGCGGCGATCGCCTGGTCGTATTTCTGATGGTCGTAGTCGATGTCGCCGATACCGCGCAGCGCATCGAGATTGTCGGGCTGGAGCCTGAGCACATGCGCGTACGCCTCCTCGGCCTTCGCGTAGTAGCTCGCATCGAACATCGCCGCGCGCATCGCCACGGCTCCATAGCGATTCCACGCCGCGACGTCATTTGGTTTTGATTCGGCGTCCTTCTCGACCTTGTCGATAAACGAGCGCGCTTCAGTAGGGAGCTCGATCTTCGGATGCCCGGCGGGCAGCTCACCCGCACCGCCTGACGCGTTGGCCGATTCACCCGATGCGGCAGCATTCGGCGGCGGCGAGGTCGCCGCATTGCTCCTCACGATGTCGGGCGGCCGCAGCATGATCCACGCCGCCGCAGCGAGTCCCACCACGGTAATTCCGATGAACACGCCGACAAACGCCGCAGTGAGCGGCATCATGCGCGCGGTCTGCTCTGCCCCGCTCGGTTCGCTCGGCCCCGCCGCGGCCGCGGCCTTGTCGAGCGGCCGCCCGCATTCGACGCAAAACTTCGCCCCGGCCATCAGCGGCGCACCGCACTGCGGACAAAATCGCATCCTTAGATTCGTACCTGAGGGGTTCCAAGCCGCGCAACATCGGCGCTTCGAGGTTTCAGGCGCGGCGCCGCCTGTTGTATAGTCGCGCCGGAATTATCCGAAAGGAGAGCGGCTATGCTTCTCTACGATTCGTTCGGTCCTAATCCGCGCGCTATGCGCATGTTCCTCGCCGAAAAGGGCATCACGATTCCGACCAAAAACGTTGACCTGATGGGCGCCGAGAATCGCCGGCCGCCCTACACCGATCGCAATCCCGGCGGCCAGTTGCCCGCGCTCGAACTCGACAACGGCAAATGTATCGGCGAGACCGTCGCGATCTGGGAATACCTCGAGGAGAAACATCCCAACCCGCCTCTCATCGGCACGAGCGCCGAAGAACGGGCCGAGGCGCGCCAGTGGCAGCGCCGCATCGAGCTCAAGATAACAGAGTTCCTCTACAACGGTTTTCGCTTCGCCGAAGGCATCGAGCTGTTCAAGCCTCGTATGCGCGTCCTGCCCGAGGCGGCGGCCGGAATGAAGGCTACAGTCCAGGACAATCTGAAATGGCTCGACGGCCAGCTCGAAGGCAAGAAATTCATCGCAGGTGACCGCCTGACAGTCGCCGATATCATTTTGTTTTGCGCCCTCGATTTCGGCGGCAGCGTCGGCCAGAAGATCGATCCGTCGCTCAAGAACGTCAACGCGTGGTTCGCAAGGATAAACGAGCGGCCGAGCGCCAAGGCGAGTCTGCATCCAGCCTCGGCACAGACCGGTATGAAAGGATAGGCGCCCAGTACGTATTGAGTCGTCAAAATGGCAGCAGTCACCGAAGAAACTGTCGCGCAGCTGAACGCCCTCGTGCGTGCAAAAACCGGCGATCCGGGCGCTCGCGCGCATTCGCTCGAAACACTGCCCGGCCACGCAGGCTTCAGCTACAGCTTCATCCTCGATCGCACCGACGGCGGCTCACCTGCCGGAAAGATGGTCGTGCGGATTTCGCCGCCAGGCGTGAAAATCTCCGGCCCGGCGGACATCGTGCGCCAGGCGAAGATCATGGCGTCGTTCGTGAACAGTTCCGTGCCCGTCCCGCCGATTTACTGGTACGGCGACGAGGCGCAATTTTTCGGGCGCCCCTACTTCATCGGCGGGTTCGTCGAGGGCTTCAAGTTGAGCGAGTCAACGCTGCCGAAGGAGCACATCAAGCGGCTCGCGCGGATGGGAATCGCCACGATGACGGCGCTGCACGCCGAGCCGTGGGAGCCGCGCCGCTCGGCGTTCGGCGATCCCTTTCCGCTGAGCGAAGAATTGAAGCGCCTCGATTATCTCCTCGATCGCCCTACTCTCGATCCCAAGGACGTCGCGCGGGCTCCCGAACTGCGCGAGCGGCTTCGCTCGTCGTTGCCCACGGGAGCGCGTATCGGATGCGTTCACGGCGATTTTCAGTGGGCGAACCTGCTCTTCACCGAAGAGCGGCCGGTCGCACTGATCGATTGGGAAATTTCGTCGATTGGGCCGACGCTACTCGACCTCGGCTGGATCTGCTTCTTCGCCGATCCTGCCAGCTGGGTCGGCGCCGATCCGGTCCGCGGCGCGATCATGGCGCCTGGGGAGATGGTCGAGGCTTACTCCGAAACTGCGAGCTTCAAGGTGGTGCCCGAGGAAGTGCGATGGTTCCGCGCGTTCGCCGGCTACCGCTTCGGCGTCATCACTTGCTTCAACGTGATGCTCCATCGGCGCGGCAAGCGTGATGATCCGCTGTGGCTCGAGACCGCGAAGTCAGCGCCGCTGATGTTCGAGCACGGGCTCGAGGTGCTCGGCTGAGCGAACGGAGGTACGGCTTGGACAACACGGCGCGCAAGCTCCCAGAGCCACCGGTAATCGACGAGAACCATCCCGTGCTGGGCGCGATCCTGGGCGCCAACCCGTTCGTCGGTTTCGACGCGCGCCAGGTAATCGAGACGCTCTCGCTCTATTTCGGCCATCTCGCGTCGCATCCGGCTTCGGTTGCGAATCGCATGGTGCAGCTCATGCTCGAGCTGGGGCAGGTCGCCGCCGGCGTTTCGTCAATCGAGCCCGACCCAAGCGACAAGCGCTTCACCGATCCGGCGTGGACGGATCATCCGATCTTTCGCCGCACGATGCAGTCTTATCTCGCGTGGCGCCAGGCGATGCACGACCTCGTCGCAGACGAAGACGAGTACGAATGGCGCGAGCGCGAGCAGCAGAAGTTCGCTGTCACACTGATGACTGAGGCCGCCGCGCCAACCAACTCGTTCCTGATGAATCCTGCCGCGCTCAAGCGCGCGTTCGAGACGGCGGGCATGAGTCTGGTGCGCGGCGCGGGCAACTTTTTTGCAGATCTGTGGAACAACGGCGGGATGCCCGCGACGGTTGACAAGCGGCCCTTTCACGTCGGCGGCAATCTAGGAGTCACGCCCGGCGCCGTCGTGCATCGCACTCCCATCTTCGAGCTTATCCAGTACGCGGCTGCGACCGACAGAGTTCTCGCGCGCCCGCTCGTGCTGATCCCGCCGCAGATCAACAAGTTCTACATCATGGACCTCGCACCCGGCCGCAGCTTCATCGAGTATGCGGTCAAGCACGGCGTGCCGATGTTCGCGATAAGCTGGCGCAACCCGACGCCGGAGAATCGCAACTGGGGCCTCGACGATTACGTCAACTCGTGCAAAGAGGCGATCGCCGCTGCGTGCGAGATCACCGGCAGCGCCGACGCCAACGTGCTCGGCATCTGCGCCGGCGGCATCACGACCTCGCTGCTGCTCGGCCATCTGACGGCCTCCGATGATCATCGAGTCAACGCGGCTACGCTATTGGTCACGATGCTCGATACGAGCTTGCCCTCGATGACCGGGATGTTTGCGACCGACGAGGCGATCAAGGCGGCGATCGATCGCTCGGCGAAGGCCGGCGTGCTGTCCGGAGCCGACATGGCGCGAGTCTTTGCGTGGCTTCGTCCCAACGACCTGGTGTGGAACTACTGGGTCAACAACTACCTGCTCGGCAACTCGCCCGCGCCGTTCGATATCCTCTATTGGAATGCAGACTCAACGAACCTGCCTGCGCGGCTCCACGCGGGCTTTCTAGATATCTTCCAGCACAACTCGCTGACGGGTAAAGACGCCCTGACGATCCTCGGCACGCCAATCGATTTGCGCACGGTGAAGAACGACATTTATCTCGTCGCGGGCATGACCGATCACATCTGCGCGTGGCGCGCGTGCTATAGCTCAACGCACATGTTCGGCGGCAAGGTTGAGTTCGTGCTCGGCTCCAGCGGCCATATTCAGAGTCTCGTGAGCCCGCCTGGCAACTTCAAGGCGCGCTACCTCACCGGAGCGCGGATGCCCGACGGCGCCGACGAATGGCTCTCCGGCTCGACCGAGAACAAGGGCACGTGGTGGGACCATTGGCACAAGTGGATCAGTGCACGCTCCGGTGACGAGAAAGTCGCGCCCGCTGCGCTCGGCAACGAACACTTCAAGCCAATGGAGGCAGCGCCCGGCACCTACGTCCACGAGCGCCTCTGATTCGGAGCGCGCCTCGTCAGCGTGAACCGTCCCAAGCATATCGGCATCGTCGCCGTGAGCGCTGAAGGCGCGGCCCTTTGCTATCGCACGATCTGCGCAGAAGGCGCCGCGCTATTCGGGCCGCACATGCATCCAGAAATCACGATGCACACGTTTCCGCTCGGTGAGTATATGCGGGTAGCTGACGGCAGTTGGAACAACCTCGGCGACTTGCTTCTTCAATCAGCGCGCAAGCTCGCCGACGCGGGCGCCGAACTGCTCATCTGTCCCGATAACACCGCGCACGAATCGATCGCTCTGATTATCGAGCGCGCGCCGCTGCCGTGGATTCACATCGCAGAGGAAGTTGCGCGATCTGCCGCGGAGCAGAACTTCAGGCACGTCGGACTGCTCGGCACGCGACGCCTGATGGAAGGTCCCGTCTATCCGCCAAAGTTCGCGGCGCGAGGAATCGATCTGACGACGCCGGAAACCGCCGATCGCGAGCGCATCAGCCGGATCATCTTTGATGAGCTCGTGTATGGCCGCTTTGAGGCCAGCGCGCGTCGCTTCTTTGTCGAGGTTATCGAGAAGTTGAAGTCGCGTGGATGCGATGCGGTCGCTCTTTCATGTACCGAAATTCCGCTTTTGATTTCGCCCGCCGATTCTCCGCTGCCGACACTCGATTCAACGAGAATCCTCGCGCGCGCCGCGCTTCGCGAAGCGGCCGTTCCTACGCCTTCTATCAAATCCTGAAGTGATGTGAGCCGCGCGCTTCAGGTGCCGCGGCTTTTCAACTCGCGGCCGGCAAGTTCGAGGTCGCTATCAACCATCATCGCGACCAGGCCGTTGAAATCGACGCGCGGCTGCCATTCCAGTACGCGCTTGGCCTTGCTGTAGTCGCCGATCAGGATATCAACCTCGGCCGGACGGAAGTGACGGGGATCGATCTCGACGTATTTCTTCCAGTCGAGCTTGACGCGATCGAACGCGAGCTCCATGAACTCGCGCACCGAGTGCGTCTGGCCGGTCGCGATGACGTAGTCGTCGGGCTTGTCCTGCTGCAACATCAGCCACATCGCCTCGACGTAATCGCCGGCGAAGCCCCAGTCGCGGCGGGCGTCGAGGTTGCCGAGCGCGAGCTTGTCCTGCAGGCCGAGCTTGATGCGCGTGGCGCTGCGCGTGATCTTGCGGGTCACGAAATTCTCGCCACGCCGCGGTGACTCATGGTTGAAGAGAATTCCGTTACAGGCGAAGAGGCCGTACGACTCGCGGTAGTTGATCGTCTGCCAGTGCGCGTAAACCTTGGCGCACGCGTAGGGACTCCGCGGATGAAACGGCGTCGTCTCGCGCTGCGGAATTCCCTCCACCTTGCCGTACATCTCCGACGAGCCCGCCTGGTAAAAGCGCACCGCGCGGCCGCGCCGTTTGTTGTGATCGCGCACCGCCTCCAGCAGCCTCAGCGTGCCGAGTCCCACCGCGTCGGCCGTGTACTCGGGTTGATCGAATGAGATGCGCACGTGGGATTGCGCCGCGAGGTTGTAGATCTCGTCGGGGCTAACCTGCTCGATAATCCGGCGGAGGCCCGTGCCGTCGCCGAGATCGCCATAGTGAAGCTGCAATCCTTCGGCGTTGGTTCCAAAGCCGCGCCGGAGATGGTCGATGCGCCCGGTGGCGAAGCTCGAGGTGCGGCGCACCATGCCGTGCACCTCGTAGCCCTTGTTGAGCAGCAGCTCGGCGAGATAGGAACCATCCTGCCCGGTGACGCCGGTAATTAGTGCGACGCGCTTGGCCATTTGCTCGAATTCCGAACCAATAAAATATACCTGCCCGCTTATCGCAAAAAAATGAGGGGCGCGGCCGTTAAAACCACGCCCCTCGAAACGGACCAACCGTTAATTCAATCGCCGCGGACGATTCGATGTGAATCTTCGTCGAAATGACGGGTTGAAAACTCGAACAATTCGGCGTCCTCGAGCGCTTCCATCTGATGCACCAGGCCGGGCGGAATATCCATGCAATCGCCCGCCTGCAGCTCGAACTCCTCGATCGTCTCGCTCTCGGGCGACTCCTTGACCCGCATCTTGATCCGGCCACTGCGGAGAAAGAACGATTCGGTCTTGAGCTTATGGTAATGCAGCGAGCACTTCTTGCCCTTGCGGATCTCGAGCAGCTTGCCGCAATAGAGGTCGCTGTTGGCGAACCATAGTTCGCGGCCCCACCCCTTGGGGACGATATTGACCGGTGGGCGCGCGCGTTTCATCTGGACGGTCTTCCTTGTCGCACGGTCGAGGTCATTAGATTCAGCCAGCGTGGCGTCCCGCGGTCAAGCGCCCACTAAGAGTGGAAATCCTTGCAGAGATCTTCGTTGCCGCCGCCGCCATGGTAGTCAAACAATCCCACCCGGAAAATCGGCACGCTCTCTGCCCGTTCAATGTAGAGGTAGTACGGAAGCCGGGTCACCATCACGACGTTATTGAGCAGCTTATCGAGTCCCTGCCGATGTGCTGCGACCTGATTCTGCGAGCGAAAGTTCTCATAGATCGTGCAGAACTCGGCTTGTGACGTCGCCCCCGCCAATGAATCATACACCTGGACCATGTGTCGCGAGACACCCGTCGCGCCTACGTCGAGAAAAAGAATCTGCGCGAGGATCAATGCAGCCAGCGCCGCGTTCACCGCGAACATCGGCAACCGCCGCTCAAGCACGAGCGCTGATGTTGCCACCCAGCAAAGCGCGAACCACGCTGCAGGATAGATGAATCGCTCGCCTGGCCCGACCCACCCCATCAACGAAAATCCGCCGGCGAAAAAGAGAATCGTGCAGATCGCCGCCGCTTGCAACATCAGAGGAGCGCGCTGCCTCAACCGCGTGAATGCCACCACGGCGGCCCCCAGAGCCAACACAGCAGCGAAAGCCAGGGCACCGTCGATCAAAGCGGCGAGCTTCATGCCCGACGTCGAGATTCCGATCCAGGGCAAAAATTCGAGAAACGGCGAGAATGCCGCGACGAATCGTCCGGCAATAAGACGCACCGTCCAGCATTGCCAGAGCTTGCCGCCGCCCAGCTGAGAATGAAGGATTCGAGCCGCGACATACCAGACCGTGAGAGCGATCGGAATCACACTCGCCGCGATGAATCTCCCGGCGAGCGCGCGGCTCGGCCTCTTCAAGAAAAAAAGCGCGCTCAGCAGCAGCCCGATCGCGAACGGAATCGGATGCGCAAAGAAAAGTGCAAGCAGCGCCGCGAAACCGATCCATCCACTGAAGCGCACACTGTCTTCGAGCCGGCGGATCAGGTACCCGGCATAAAGAAAGAGCAAGCCCAGTCCGATCAGATACGAGAGCTCGCCGAAAAAGAACCAGCAGTTGAAGACGAAGAGCAGCGGCACCAGATAAACAGGATTTCGCTCCGCGATCTTTGCCGACTTGAAAAGATAAATCGACGCGAATGCGAACAGAATAATTGCGGCGCTCATCACGAGCTTGCCCGCCGTCTGGGGCGCCACGACCAATCCCGCAATTCCCATCGCAACCGTGGGAATCGCGTTCGGCACCGGACAGGTCTTCAGGGAAAAGCCGGGCAACAATTCGCCGCGCAGCATCCGCGAAAAGAGATATCCCTGGTAGACCCAGTCGGGATAGTCGGCGGTTGGAATGAACCGGTTCGCCCAGATGAACCAAAGCCCGTTGGTGAGCACGATCGCGATCAACGCGCGGAAGGTGAGGCTCGCCGACGAGCCTGGTTCGCGGGCCTGTGTGCG
>JASHQJ010000234.1 GCA_030037595.1 Candidatus Binataceae bacterium | reverse complement strand
CATTGGAGGATGCGGCTTCTGGATCGGCTTGGGCACCACGCGGCGCGGTGGAACCTGGATGAGCTTGCCGTGGTATTCGAGGATATCGTCGGTCCACGCCTTGACGATGACGTCCAACGCCTCGCGGACTTCGGCGCGCGTGCGCTCGTAGTCGACGCCGAAGCCGTCAAGTTCCTGCGAGGTGGTTGAACGCCCGGTGCCGAGATCGACGCGGCCGTTGCTCATGATATCGAGCACCGCGGCCTGCTCCGCAATCTTGATTGGATTATTGAACTTGAAGGGCAGCAGCCGCACGCCGTGCGCGATGCGGATATTGCGCGTGCGCTGCGTTACCGCGCCATAGAAGACCTCGGGCGCGGGGCTGTGCGAATACTCCTCGAGGAAGTGATGCTCGACTTCCCAGACGTAGTCGATGCCGATCTGGTCGGCGAGCTCGATTTGCGCGAGCGCCTCCCAGTAGACGTTGTATTCGCTCAGCGCATTCCAGGGTCGCGGAGTTTCCATCTCATAGAGCAGTCCGAATTTCATAAGGGTGTCTCCTCCAAGCCGGCATATTTGATCACTACAACGATCGTGGTTTGGGCTTCAAACTGCGCATCCTGCGTCTGACCGGGCGTCGTTTAGAATTGGCCGCCGCGAATTGCGCCGCCAGGATACGTTCTTCGGCGAAGCAATTCTTACGAGGCGAGCGCGACGATACATTCCTCGCGCGCGCTCCATAGGCGCTCGAAATTCCACTCAGCTGGAAGATTCGCGGTGGGAAGCCATCGGCGAAGAAATTCCTGGTGCATCGCCATTTTTGTAGTCGCCGATCCGCGGCGGCGAAATCTCCTCCTCGTGCAGGAAGGAGTCGATAGGTTCGACCGATGTCGTGACCGGGCGCGTCACATCGATTCGTTGGTCGTCATAGACGATATAACAATGCGCCTCGGGAATTTCCTTGAGTTGATATTTCGACAGCACCACTCCGACTCCCGGCGTGTTTCGTTCTTTCATGAGGTAGATACCGAGCAGCAGCTTGACTGGGATACGTTGCTCGGATGCGAGCTGCCTAAGTAGCGCCTGCTTGCTGCTGCAGGTGCCTCGACCCTCGCGCAAGACGGCGCTCAAGTCGGTGCGTGACGACGTTCGCCCATACGCAAGCTGATAGACGATCGATGCGGCGTCCCGGTAGGTTCGCGCGCCCGCGCGGAGAAAGTCCGCGCTCACCTCGCTCGCGGGCTTGAGGAGGGTATCGGGCAAGGCGGCATAGGTCAGCATAGACTCGGAGCGTAACTGCTTTGAGGCCGCGACGCGACTTAAGGCCTGGCCGTGGACATTCAACTCACCCTGCTTAGCAGTGGGCCTCCATAAAGGATCGCAGGACGGCGTTCATCCGCGTCTGATAGCGTGCGCCGCTCGCCTTGAACCATTCCAGCACATCGCGGTCGATTCGCACCGTCACCGGCTACTTGCCCGGCGGCATCGTCACCCGTGCGTCCTTCCAGAACTTCGCATCGGTGGGCAGCGCGTCCGGGTCCGCCCTGGCAGCGTGCTGAATCTCCTTTTCGGTCATCGACTTGAGGCGACACCAGTCGGATCGCCCCCTCAACCTCGGCTCGTCTGCGATAAACGGTACGCTTCTCTTTCATGACGATTTGCCCTTCGCGCCGAGATGATGCGGCGATTTGGTCCTCGCCAGGTGTACACCAGGAACAGCTCTATTCCATTCACGACACCAACCGCCGCGATCCGTTGCTCGCCGTACTTGCGGCGCGTGTCGATCTTTTCCATTACCGGGCCATCGAAGATCCGCACCGCATCGTCGAAATTGACGCCGTGCCTGGGAGATTCCGCGCATTCTTTGCCGCGTTCCATTCGAATGGCGTTCACCTAGTAACGATTTGTATGCACGTAAACGGTATTCAACCTGCCATCTTGCATCCGCTGCGACGCGCTCTCACCCGCTGCGCGATTCGCCATGCGATTCGCTCGGCGGCCTCTCCAAACCAGAATTTCCACCCGGAAAATTCGAAAGTTGTGCTTGAAATTTTGCGCTGCGCCTCCCCCTTCATTCTCTGTTTGACCGATAGCGAAAGAAAAGCGAAGATACTCTCATGGCTGCCGCCCTCGCCCTCTCCGCTCTCGCTCCCCTTGCTCAACAATCAAACCCGGCCATTGATAATCTTCAACGTACACTTGAATTTTCGGGCGTCTTCCGTGGCCACGAATTCACCCGCAAAGACCGCCGCCTTGCCTCCGATCTCAAGCCGCTCGACGCGCTCCTCGAAGGCGGAATCCCGCGCGGCCGTATCAGCGAAATCGTCGGCGCACCCGGCTCCGGCAAAACCTCCCTCGCTGCCGCTTTCCTCGCAGCCACCACCCGTCGCGGCGAGGTCGCCGCGTGGCTCGATGCGTCGAGCACGTTCGATCCTGGCAGCATGGCCGCGGCGGGCGTCAATCTCAAGCTACTGCTCTGGACCTCGTTCAAAAATGTTCCCGCCGCGCGCGCCCTGAACGCCACGCCCGCGCGCCGCAACTCCGCGATCCTCAAAGGCGCCGAGTTGATTCTCGCCGCCGGAGGCTTCGGCCTCGTCGTGATTGATTTCGGCGAGGATGCGCGCGCGCTGCCGATCTCGCCCGCGCTCCGCCTCGCGCGCGCGGCAGAGCAAAGCGGCGCCGCCGTGATCGCGCTCGCGTCGAGCAGGATGTGCGGGACATTCGCCGCATTGAGCCTCGCCGCGGGCCGCGCAGGCGCGCGTTTCAGCCGTCTCACCGCGGGTTCGCCCGCGACCTTTGAGGGCCTGAGTGTCGAGGCGACAATCGCCCGCAACAAGCTCGGCGCAATGGGCCGGCGCGCACGCGTCGATGCGCTGATCGATCCAATTTTGTCGCCAATCATGCCGCCGGCCATGTCGAAGGAACCCGCATTCGCCTGCGCCGAAACCAGCTTCACGGCGCGCCGTCGCAAACTCGGATGATGAGGCAACCCCACGATGGCGCGTATCGCATGTATTCTCGTCGCTGATTTTTCGATCGCGGCGCTCGTCCGTGCGAAGCCCGAATACATCGACGCGGTCCTTGCGATCGCGAACACCCTCGCCCCTCACGGTGAGCTCGCCGCTGTTGCACCGTGCGCGCGCAAGCTCGGAATCCGCGCCGGTATGACGATCGCGCAGGCACGCGCGGTATCATCAGATCTGATCGTCGCGCTCGCCTCGTCCGCCGCCGAAAGCTCCGCCCACGCTGCGCTCGCCGACGCGGCGGAATCGATCTCGCCCGCAGTCGAGCCCAGCACCCCCGGATGCGTCTGGGTCGACCTCACGGGACTCAACCGGCTCTATGCCGATGAAAATGAAATCGCTGCGGAAATCATGCGGCGCGTCCGGCGGATGGGGATGGAGCCCGCGATCGGCGTCGCCGCCGACAAGTCGCTCGCGCATATTGCGGCGCGCGGCGGCGGAATCCGTATCATCGACCCCGGCCGCGAGCGCGAATTTCTCGCCTGGCTGCCGCTCGACATGCTCGCGCTCGGGCGCACGCCCCGCGGCGACGACCTGGAGACGATGCTCGCGCGGCTCGGGATGCGCCGGCTCGGCGACTTAGCACGTCTCGACCCTGACGAAGTCGGCACACGTCTCGGGCGCGACGGCGTCGAGCTGGTGCGGCTCGCGCGTGGCGAAAGTGCGGCGCCGCTCGTGCCGCGAAGACGCGCCGAGGTTTTCAGCGAGGCAGTCGAGCTTGAATATGGAATCGAGACGCTGGAACCGCTCGCGTTTATCATGCGCGCGATGCTCGAGCGGATCGCGGCGCGGCTCGAGGTTCGCGGCCTCGCTGCCGGCGTTATCCTGCTCGCGTTCGGCCTCGACGGTCATCGCACTTTCAGCCGCCGCGTGCCGATGGCTGCGGCGACGACCGACGCGCACGCGATGCTCACGCTCGTCAACCTGAGCCTCGAAGCGGCGCCGCCCGAGGCGGCGGTCGAATCGATTCGAATCGAAGTTGCGCCGCGCGCGAAGCGGCCGGCGCAGGTCGATTTGTTCCTGCCGCCTGCGCCCGCGCCGGATCGGCTTGAGACCACGCTCGCGCGGCTGGCGGCGCTTTGCGGACCGGACAACGTCGGCGCGCTCGGCGCGGAGAATTCGCATCGGCCCGAGGCGGTAAGGATTGAGCCGTTCGCGCCACCACCACCGAAGCCAACTGAAAACGGATGCGCCAAAAACGTCACGCAGCTCGTGATTCGCGCGCTCCGGCCGGCGCGCGAGATCGAGGTGATATGCTCGCGCGGAATCCCGGAGTTCGTGCGCGGCGATAACCTCGGCGCGCGTGTCATTTCGATCGCGGGGCCGTGGCGGCGCGACGGCGAATGGTGGAGCGGCGTGCTCGGCGATCCCTCCGCGCCGACGCCGCCCGAGTCAACCCATGATGACAAGTTGTGGGCGTCGATTCGACGCCGCGGCGAATACAATGACGCGCTGCCGAGTTATCCAGGCCAGCAGTGGAGTATCGTTGCCAACGGCGCGAGCGCGGTGGCGCCGGCAAACACGAGTTGCTACGAATCGGCGACCAGGCCCGTCGCGCTCGGCAATGGCGCGGCCTCATCGGCGCCGACCTCGGCGGAACTGCGCGCGATCGAGGCGCGCCCGCATGGCGGCCGCACGATGTGGAAGCATCCGCGCGACGTTTCTGCCGAAAATCTGAAATCCCTCGCCGCGTCAACTCAACCTCACAACGCGCAGAGCGATAACTCAGGAACCAACTGCTCTTCGACAAACAACCTCCCCCGGGAGAGGTCGCGCGGCGCGCAGGTTGAGATGTCTGAGCTCAACTTGCGTGCCGCGCGGGTGGGGGCAAATCCAGGCGGATGTCGCGGCACTGCGTCCTCACCCGCCGACCTCAACGGTCGGCGGCCTCTCCCGGGGCGAGAGGCTATACAAAAATCGGGTGCGCTCCATCGCGGATTCATCCGCGACTATTACGAACTCGCGCTCGACGATGGCGGCGTCTATCGCGTCTTTCGCGATATCGCGACTGAGCAATGGTTTGTCGATGGTATTTATGACTAGACGCGTGCTCGAGTGACTATTAGTGAAATTCCAGCCACAAAACGATCGAACGTCGAAAGCCAGGCTGGCCAGTTCATCCCTGAATTTGTCTCCGAGGTGACAAAAATGTTTCACGTTAACCATTGCGCGCGTTTTGCGAAAAACTGAGTATTCGACTGGCTATTTCATGACTGACTACTCGAATGCCAGCGTCTGACTATATAGAACTTCGCACGCGAAGCGCCTTCAGCTTCCTCGAAGGTGCCACATTGCCTGAAGACCTCGCTGCGCATGCGGCGGAACTCGGCTACCCTGTGCTCGCGCTCGGCGATCGCGACGGCGTCTATGGCCATCCGCGTTTCTACCAGGGCGCCAAGACCGCCGGGATACGCGCGATCGTCGGCGCTGAGTTAACGCTCGATGACGAATCGCGGCTCTACGTTTTAGTTCCCGACCGCGAGCGCTACCGCAACCTCTGCCGCATGATCACCAACTCCAAGCTGCGCGTGCTGAACGAAGGCAGCGGCAAGCCTCCCGTCTATCCTGCCAAGGGCGAAAGCCGTGTCACGCTCGATGAGCTCGAGCGTTACGGTCGCGGGATGATCTGCTTCGCGGGTGGGGTGATGAGTCCGCTCGCGCGGATGCTCGTGCGGGGTGACGACCCGCTGCCGCTCGCGGAACGCCTCCTGGGAATCTTCGGTCAGGACAATATCTACATAGACCTGCAGCGTCATCTCGATGCCGCCGAGGAGCGGCTGAATCGGCGCCTCGCGGCGCTCGCGGACGCGGCAAAGATCCCGCTCGCTGTCAGCAACGACGTATGCCACAGCGGCGCGGATCGCGCACTGCTCGACGCGCTGACTTGTATCCGGCTCGGCACAACGCTCGAGGAAGCCGGTCGTTCACTATGGGTCAACAATCAGCGACATCTGAAATCGCCGGCCGCGATGGCCGAGCTGTTCCGCGATCTCTCCGAGGCGGTGGCCGCAACGCGCGCGATTGCCGAACGATGCGAATTCGCACTGACCGACATGGGCTATCGCTTTCCCGATTATCCGTTGCCGCCGGACGAAACTGCGGACAGTTACCTCCGGATTCTCACCTACGCCGGCGCTCGCGAACGATGGGGCGCGGCGCTCGACGATCGCACGCGGCGTCAGCTCGAGCACGAGCTCGGGATAATCGAGCGACTGAAGCTCGCCGGTTACTTTCTGATCGTCTGGGACATCGTGCAGTTCTGCCGCGAGAACAAAATCATGGTGCAGGGCCGCGGCTCGGCCGCCAACAGCGCGGTTTGCTACGCGCTCAGCATCACGGCGATCGACGCAGTCAAGATGGAGCTCCTGTTCGAGCGCTTCCTCTCGGAGGAGCGCGGCGAGTGGCCTGACATCGACCTCGACCTGCCTAGCGGCGACCAGCGCGAGCAGGCGATCCAGTACGTGTATCGCCGCTACGGCGACCGCGGCGCCGCGATGACGGCGAACGTGATCACGTATCGCACGCGGAGCGCCATGCGCGAGATGGGCAAGGTGCTCGGCTTCGCGCCGGAGCAGGTGGATCGCCTCGCGAAGCTCAACCAGGTTTACGAGTTCCGCGATCAGCACGACGACCTGGTGCCGCTCCTGCGACGCGGCGGCGTCGACGCTGAAGCACCGCGCATCCGGATGCTTGTCGACCTTGTAAATCGCGTCCAGCGCCTGCCGCGTCATCTCGGACAGCATAGCGGCGGCATGGTAATCGCGGCGCAGCCGCTAGACGAAATCGTTCCGCTCGAGCCGGCGACGATGCCCGGGCGCGTCGTCGTACAGTGGGACAAGGACGATTGCGCCGACCTCGGGATTATCAAGATCGATTTGCTGGGACTCGGGATGCTCGCGGCGCTCGAAGAGGCGATTCCGCTGGTGCGCGAGCATGAGGGCGTTGAGATCGATCTCGCGCATCTGCCGGCCGACGACCCCGACGTGTACGCGATGATGCGGCGCGCCGACACCGTCGGAGTCTTCCAGATCGAGAGCCGCGCACAGATGGCGACGCTGCCGCGAATGAAGCCGGAGAAATTCTACGACCTCGTGGTCGAGGTCGCGATTATCCGCCCCGGCCCGATCGTTGGCCGCATGGTGCATCCTTATCTGGATCGGCGCAACAATCGCGCGCCCGTCGAGTATCCGCATCCTTCTCTCGAGCCGATTCTCCGCCGCACGCTCGGCGTGCCGCTCTTCCAGGAGCAGCTCCTTCGCATCGCGATGACAGCGGCGGGATTCTCCGGCGGCGAGGCTGAGGAACTGCGCCGAGCGATGGGTTTCAAGCGATCAGTCGAGCGGATGGAAAAGATCGAGGAGCGGCTCCGCGCCGGGATGGCGCGCAAGGGGATGACCGGCAAGGTCGCCGACGATATCGTGCGCTCGATCACGTCATTCGCGCTGTATGGTTTCCCAGAGTCGCATGCTGCCAGCTTCGCGCTCATCGCGTACGCATCGGCGTACCTGAAGTATCATCATCCGGCGGCGTTCTTCGCCGCGATGCTGAATTGCTATCCGCTCGGCTTCTATCATCCATCGACGCTGACCAAGGACGCGGAGCGTCACGGCGCAGCTATCATGCCGGTCGATGTGACGCGCTCATCCTGGAGGTGCACCGTGGAGGAACTCCCCGGCAGGCGGGAGGCGCGCCCTGCGGGCCCGCCTCCCGCCCCGCCGCCCACTCCCGCATCGCGAAGGCCGAGGCGGAGCCTCGGGCTCCGCCTCGGCCTTCGCTACGTCACTGGCCTCCGCCAGGAGGTCGGCGAACGAATCGAACGCGCGCGTGCCACGCGCCCCTTCGATTCGCTCGCCGACTTTACCGCGCGCACCACGCCCAATCGGCGCGAACTCGACGCGCTCGCGTACGCCGGCGCATTCTCCCCGTTCGGCTACTCGAGGCGCGATGCGATGTGGAACGCCGCGGCGGTCGAGCGCGAGCCAGATAGTCTCCTCGTTCGCGCCCGCCCGCGGCCCTCGCAATCAAAACTGCCCGCGATGGGGCAGCTCGATGAAACGCTTGCCGACTACGCCGCGACCGGCGTCACTCCCGGGCCGCATCTGATGACCTATCTACGCGAGCGGCTCAAAGCGCAAAGAATCCTCAGCGCCTACGATCTCACGCGCGCGAAGCACGCGTCGTGGGTGAAAACTGCCGGCGTCGTGATCGTGCGCCAGCGTCCCGGCACCGCGAAGGGCTTTCTCTTCATCACGCTCGAGGACGAGACCGGTATTTCGAATCTGATTGTCACGCCCGATCTCTTCCAGCGCCACCGCGTGTTGCTCCGCAACGTCGGCATCCTGCTCGCCGAAGGCGTGCTGCAGCAGGTCGACGGTGTCACCGCGATTCGCGCGCGCCGCTTCGCCGAGATTCGCCTGCCCGGCGCAGTTCCCCCCTCGCACGATTTTCACTGATCGCGTATCTCACAAAAGAGTACTCAAAGGGTTCTACGATCGGCGGCGCGACTGCCGCGGGAGGTTTCGATGTCAACCGAAGCTCAACGCGCGAAGGCCAACGCCTTTCGCGCTATGCATGATCGTTCTCGTCTGCTGATTCTGCCCAACGCGTGGGATGCCATGAGTGCGCGACTTATCGAGGACGCGGGCGCGCGTGCAATCGCGACCACCAGCGCCGGCCTCGCCTTCTCGCTCGGCTATCCGGACGGCGAATACGCTCCGCGTGACGAAGTCGTGCACGCCATCGCGCGAATCGCACGCGTTATCGACCTTCCACTCAGCGCCGATATCGAGTCGGGCTTTGGCGCCGACGCGCGCGAAGTGGGCGAGACGGTCCGCGCAATTATCGAGGCCGGCGCGGTCGGAATAAATCTCGAAGATTCGACCGGCGATCCGGCGAAGCCACTTTACGATCTCGATACTGCCGTCGCCCGAGTGCGCGCCGCGCGTGAAGCGGGCGAGGCCGCCGGCGTGCCGCTCGTGATCAACGCGCGCACCGACGTGCTCATCGTCACGAAAGGAGATCGCGAGGAGCTGCTGCAGGAGGCCTTCCGGCGCGAGAACGCACTTCGTTCGGCCGGCGCCGATTGCCTGTTTCCGCTCGGTCTTAACGGCAACGAGGAAATCGCGCGCGCCGCCAAATCGATCGACGGACCTGTAAACCTTATCTTTCGCCCCGGAATTCCAACCACAGCGGAAATCGCGAGACTGGGAATCGCGCGGCTCAGCATGGGCACGTCGATCGCGCTCGCCGCAATGACCGTGACGCGCCGTATCGCCCAGGAAGTTCTGACCAGCGGCACCTACTCGGTCCTCGGCGAAGGCGTCAGCTATCCCGAGGCTAACAGGTTGATGGCATCGTGTAACTAATGGATATCTCAGCGGCGGTTTGGCCGTTGGCGTCCGTTGCCGCCCATGGATCTCGTCTCGCCCGCCATCACGGGATCGAGGAAGTTTTTATCCTTGACCCCGAGCTGGCGTTGGGCGAGGCCGGTCAGGGTTTCGAGAATGATGCGCCGGGCGTTCATCACAGTCGTGATCCCCGGATCGAGCAGAGGCGCGACTTTCAACGACTTCGAGTCCCACTACTGGCGTTTCGTGACATATGCGCCGGATGGCGGCGAGAATCTCGCGTGGCGTGAGGCGACCGGGTTCGGCGTGCCGGCGCCGGGCGCGAACGCCGGGTCCATCACGTCCACATCGATCGAGACGTACAGGTACTTGGCACCGTCCAGGGTCTCGTTTATCGCTTTTCCCAGAACCTCGTCGAAACCCAGCCGCTCAACCTCGGCCATGTGATGGGAGAGTGCATGCCGTTTTTTCAGCATCCAGCCGAGGAGTTCATCGTCGGCACGACAAAACTGTGCAGCCCAACTTGCACGAAGTTCCTGGCCGGAACGTGCTCATCTTCGAGCAGGCGACGAATCGGCGTTCCGTGCGCGATCTTGTGCCCCATCACGCTGTTCGCGCAGTCCACGTAGCAATCGAAATGAACTACACCGACATTCCCGGGTCCATAAACATCCGCGACGGCCGCGGCATCGGGCCACAAACTTGTGTGATCACCGCCCTGCACAACAGGAAATGCACCGCGCCAACGATTTCCCTGACCACGCTGCGGACTTCGTCGCATGACGCTTTGAGATCGAGATTGTCCACGGCAGTGTCGGCGTAATCGACGACCATGAGCACCTCGAACGGTTTGATGCGTGTGTCTGGATTTCTGGAGTATCGCGGGGCGGTAAAGAAGGCTACGTTCATCCGCCCGCATGTAACGAGGGCCATATTGGGCGCCGCAATGACCCAGGCTTGTATCGACAGGCGCCCCGACGACCGCCGCCTCGACCTTGCCCGCCCTGATATCTTCCGGCGTCAGGGCCAGCGGCAACCCATGAAGGTGGCGATTCCACCCTACGCGAGCGATGCCGCATAAGCGTTGCAGATTAATAGGGCCTGGCTCCCGCTTGGGATCCCGGCTCAGGTCGCGGCGAAGGTTCCAGAGGGGTCCTTCTATTCCTGCCATTGTTT
>JASHQJ010000233.1 GCA_030037595.1 Candidatus Binataceae bacterium | reverse complement strand
CCCGCTGAGGTTCTTTACCGGAATCAGCGGCGGGTCGCTGGGCACAGCGCTCGCGGTTGGGCTCACCGTGATCGTGATCTATGCGACGATGCGCCGCAAAATTCCGTGGCTCGTGTTCGCAGTCGGAATCACAGTGGTGTTCATTCTGCGGCCAATCGAGATTCCATACCGAATGATGACCGGCGAAGGCGGCGTGCTGTCCGACGCTCCCACCTCGAAGCGGATGGAAGCGCTTGGCGAACTGCTCTACCGCGCGACGGTCGGCGGTGCTGTAAGCCCGCAGGTATTCGTCGAGGCGTGCGCCAGCCGTCTTGCGCAGTTCACGATTTTCGCGGCGGTCGTCGATGATACTCCGGGCACGGTCCCTTACTGGAACGGGAAAACGTACGTGACGCTCATCACCAAGCTGATTCCGCGCGCAGTGTGGCGGGACAAGCCCGCGGAAATGAGCGGACAGGAATTCGGGCATCGCTACAACCTGATCTCGTGGGAGAATCGCAACACTTCCGTCAACCTGCCGCAGCTTGTCGAGTGTTACGCGAACTTTGGCCTCGCGGGCGTGATCGTCGGGATGTTCATGATTGGGCTGGTGTACCGGATGCTGATTTCATTGTACGTGCATCCGGGGATGGGCCTCGGCGCCGTGGTCGGCGCGGTGTACGTGTCGTCGAAGCTGTTCGATATCGGCACGGCGGCGTCGATGGTGTTCGGCGGATTGCCGTGGGCGATCGCCGCGATGGCGATCTTTCATCTTGTGATCGAAGTGGCTGAACTCGACAGCGTAACGATCGCGAGACGCGAACGCGCGGCGTGATGCGAACATGAACCGATCGGCGGCGGGCCCGAATATTCTGCAGATAAGTCCGCAATTCGCGCCGGCGTGGCGCTACGGCGGCCTGGTCGAAGCGGTTTACAACTTAAGCCGTGAGATAGCGGCCGAGGGCGCCGCGGTGCGCGTGCTCACGACCGACGCCGATGGGCCGCGCGAGTCGATCCCGCGCGCCGCGCTCGACGCAATCGCGAAAGAAGGCGGGTTCGAAGTGCGATGCGGCCGCCGCGTCGCGGGCAATTCGGTCTCGCCCAGGATGCTCCGCGCGATGGCGGCGGAGGTGAAGTGGGCCGACCTGGTGCACCTGCACGCCGTATATTCGTTCCCGACGATCCCGGCGATGATCGCGGCGCGAATCCTCGATCGCCCGATGCTCTGGTCGCCCCACGGCGCGCTGCAGCGATGGGCCCGCACGCGGCGCCCGAGGCTCAAGGCCGCCTGGGAGCAGGTCTGCCGCGTGGTGGCACCGCGGCGGATAGCGATCCACGCAACGTCGGCGAAGGAAGCAAACGAATCGCGCGCGCGGTTTCCCGGCGCGGCGCTCTTCGTGATTCCTAACGGTGTCGAGATTCCTGATTCAATCGAACGAACCGCGCGCGGCGCGGCGCTTCGCGTGGGGTTCATTGGGCGCCTTGATGAAAAGAAAGGCATCGAGAATCTGCTCGCGGCGATCGCAATCCTGCGCGAGCGCTCGGCGCCGCCAGTGACGCTCGCGATCGCGGGCGCGGGTGAGGCAGCGTATGAGGCGTCGCTCAGGCGAAGAATCGACGAACTCGGGATCGGCGGCATCGTGACGATGCTCGGCGTGGTGCGCGGCGAGGATAAGACGCGCTTCTTCGCGAACCAGGATGTGATCGTGGTGCCGTCGTACACGGAAAACTTCGGCATCGTGGTGGCGGAGTCGCTCGCCCACGGCATCCCGGTAATCGCGAGCCGGGGGACGCCATGGGCCGAACTAGAAGTCAAGGTTTGTGGACTCTGGGTGGACAACGATCCGGCAAAACTCGCGGAATCGATCGCAAAAATCGCATCTGAAACGCTCGACGAGATGGGCATGCGTGGGCGTCGATGGATGGCGGAAAAATACTCTTGGACAAGCGTAGGCACGAGTTTCCTCAATGTTTATCGCCAGATGATCGCCTGCGCTCGGCTCACGGCGATGGCCCTCCCCGGCTGATCCGAACTTTATGAAGCTCAGCCCATGCTGATTATCGGCATCAACGCCTACCATGGCGACGCGAGCGTTGCGGCGATCGTTGACGGGCGCCTCGTCGCTGCCGCCGAGGAGGAGCGCTTCAGTCGCATCAAGCATACTGCAGGCTTCCCGGCGGAGGCGCTGCGCTACGTGCTCGCCGCGACGGGTGCCTCAGCGCGCGACATTGACTTCATCGCGATCGCGCGCGACCCGTGGGCGCGCCTCATGCTCAAAGCCCGCCGCGCGTTGACCATGCCGCGGCTCGCGCGGGCGCGTCTCGGCGCTCAGAGCCATTTCGCGACGATTGGCGAAACTGCGGCGCGCGCGCTCGACCTCCACGGCAAGACGCTCGAGGTGCGGCGCGTCGAACATCATACCGCTCACCTGGCGAGCTCGTTCTTGGTTTCGCCGTTCGAAGAGGCGGCGCTCTTCTCGATCGACGGCCTCGGCGACTTCGCGAGCGCGATGTGGGGCGTCGGCCGCGGCACGTGCATCAGGACGATGGGCGACGTAACCTTCCCGCATTCACTCGGCCTCTTCTACACGGCGCTCACGCAGCACCTCGGCTTCGACAAATACGGGGACGAGTACAAGGTGATGGGCCTCGCGTCGTACGGTGAGCCGGAGATGATCGACGAGTTCCGTCGCATCGTGATTGCGCCTGACGATGGCGCGATGAATTTCGAGCTCGCGCCCGAGTACTTCACGCATCATCGTGGCGGGCCGCAGATGACCTGGGAGTCCGGCGAGCCGCGCATCGGACGCCTCTACTCTCACCATCTCGTCACGCGGCTCGGCGCGGCTCGTGATCCTGGCGACACGCTCGACAAGCGACATATTGCGATCGCCGCGTCGCTCCAGCGACGGCTCGAGGAGGTCGTCCTCGCGCGGCTTCGCAGGCTCAGGAAGATGACCGGGACGCGCAAGCTCTGTCTCGCCGGCGGCGTCGCGTTCAACTGTGTGGTCAACGGCAAGATTCTCGAGGAGACCGGCTTCGACGAAGTGTATATACAGTCAGCGGCCGGCGACGCGGGTCTCGCAATCGGTGCCGCCATGTATCACGCCCTGAGCGGCGAAGGAGCGCGCCGTGACTTTGTGATGGAGCATTCGTATTGGGGTCCCGAGTTCGGCAACGCGCGAATCGAATCAGTCGTCGCAGCGCGCGCGAGCGAAATCGAGCGCGAACGATGCGCCGTGCGGCGGATCGACGACGAGGCGATGCTTTGCGCGCTTACCGCCGGGGCGATCGCCGAGGGCAAAGTCATCGGATGGTTCCAGGGGCGGATGGAGTGGGGGCCGCGCGCGCTCGGTAATCGGAGCATCCTCGCCGATCCGCGCCGCCCCGAAATGCGCCAAATCCTCAACGCCAAGATCAAGCGCCGTGAGATGTTCCGGCCCTTCGCGCCGTCGATTCTCGAGGAGGCCGCCGCTGACTATTTCACCCAGTCGTATCCGTCACCCTTTATGCTGATGGCGTACAAGGTCCGCCCCGCGATGCGCGAGGTGATTCCGGCCACGACGCATGTCGATAGTACGGGCCGCCTGCAGACGGTCAGCGCGCGCCAGAACCCGCTTTACTACAAATTAATCAGTGAATTTCATCGACAGACCGGGGTGCCGGTACTGCTCAACACATCGTTCAATGAAAACGAACCTGTAGTATGCAGTCCCGACGAGGCGCTCGACTGTTTTCTAAGGACGAAGATGGATTTACTTGTCATCGGCAACTATATAGTCAGTCGCGATGAATCTACTGAGATAACTGCCAATAGTCAGTCGAATATCAGCTAGCCCGGAGTTTGTAATACGCGCCTACTGTTTCTAAATCGCTCTTTCTGGCCTGACCCGGAAGCTACCGGCCAGTTTCTGACCGAACTCTGCGATGATCTCTCCGCCGAGCACGATGTCACCATAATTGCCGGTCCTTCGTATCACGCTGGCACGCGCCCATCACGGCCGTGGCAGCACGAGCGGAGGGGACGAGTCTCGATCGTGCGCACCTGGGGCACCAGGTTTCCAAAGGCCAATCTCACGGGTCGTCTTGTTAACCTCGGTACTTATTACGCGCTTGCCGCACTCGCGACGATCCCGCTTAATCGTCCCGATGTGATTATCGCCGAAACCGACCCGCCGCTGCTCGGGGCCTTGGCTGCGCTGCTCAAGCGCCGGTGGCGATGCCGCCTCGTTTACAGCGTGCAGGATCTTTATCCCGACATCGCGATTGCTAACGGACGTCTTCGGAGCCGCGTGCTGCTGGACGTCCTCCAGCGAGGCAACCGCATCGCCTTCGAAAATGCCGATCTGATCGTTGCACTTGGTCAGGACATGGCGGAACGAATCGTCGCCAAGGGCGTGGCATCGGCAAAGGTCGCTGTGATGCCAGTGTGGGCCGACTGCGGCGCGATTCAACCACTCGTCAGCAATCCGTTCCGTGCGCAGTTCGGCGGCAAGTTCGTCGTGATGTACTCCGGTAATCTCGGCTTCTCGCAGCAGCTCGAGTCGGTGCTCGATGCGGCCGAGCAGATGCGCGACGACCCGCGCGTGCTGTTCGTGCTGATCGGCGAAGGCGCGTGCAAGGAGCAGCTTGTCGCGCGAGCGGCTAAGCGCGGACCTGGAAACGTGATGTTCCTGCCGTACCAGCCCAAGGAAAGTCTCGGCGAATCGCTGAGCGCCGCAAATCTTCACTTGATTCCGCTCGCTCCCGGCACCGCGGGATGTATCGTGCCGAGCAAGGTATACGCGATTCTTGCCGCCGGCCGCCCTTTTGTAGCGATGATGGAACAGCATGCCGAGGTTGCACGGCTCGCGCGCGAGCACAACGTCGGATTCGTAGTGAATCCGGGCGACGCCGCCGGTCTCGCCGGCTCAATTCGCCAAGCGCTTGCGCATCCCGAGCTGCTTCATCAGATGGGTTCGCGCTCTCGTCGGCTTGCGCTCGAACGCTTCGATCGGACCAAGGTCACCCGCGAATTCGGCAACATGCTGACGAACGTGGCGCTAATGGCAGACTAGGCTGGCGCCCGAGAGCTGCGAACCTGGGCAATGAGCCCCTCAAGCATAAAGTACGCGATAGCAGGGCTGTTCGCTCTGGTTGCCGCGCTCGCGCTGATTCCCGCCGCGCGTATAATTGGCCTTCGATTAGGCATCACGGCGCGCCGCGGCGGAAGGACCGATTCGGACGAGTGCGTGGCGGTGTTCGGCGGATTCGCGATAGTCAGCGCAATCCTGCTCGCGCTCGCTATCACCGATGCGTTGCCGCGCTGGATTGCGTTCAGTGTCGTCGCGCTCTGGATTCTCGGCGCCGTTGACGACGCGCGCGAGCTGCGCCCCTACCAGAAGTTCGCCGGCCAATTGATAGTCGCGAGCGTAGTAGCGCTTGCGTTGCCGCACTTCCATTTCACGCCGTGGTTCGAACTCGACCTCGGCCTCGAAGTGCTGTGGCTGGTCGGAGCCAGCAACGCCTTCAACCTGATCGATGGAATAGACGGTCTCGCCGCCGGTACGGGGATTGTGATCGCACTAACGCTGGCCGTGATCGGCGTGCTCCATCGAAGCTCAGCCCTCACCCTTGCGGCGCTGGCGGTTGCGGGCGGTCTCGGCGGCTTTCTGGTCTCCAACTTTCCACCTGCCACAATCTTCATGGGCGATGCGGGTGCGCTGTCGGTCGGGATGCTGCTGGGCGCGATGGCTCTGGAAGCGGGCGCGCTTGCAATCAACTCGCACGTCACCAAGTACGTTTTTCCGCTCCTGGTGATGTTGACACCTTTGCTCGACACCGCGATCGTGAGCCTCACGCGCCTCGCTACCGGCAACCGAATCTCGCGCCACGGCGACGATCATTCGCATCACCGTCTGCTTTCGCTCGGGCTCTCGGAGCGCGCAACCGACTTCGTGTGCTGGAGCGTCGCGGCGGCGGGCGCGATGCTCGCGCTGGCGGCCTCGATGCTGCCGCATCCATATCTAATCGCGCTGCTGCCGTGGTTCGCCGTCGCTATGGCGACGATCGCACTCTACATGATGGACCTCACCTTCGAGTCGCAACCGCCCGGCCTTGTGCACGGCTACGTCAAAGGCATTGCGCGCTTCATTCTCACTATCAGTTACAAGCGGCGCGTAGCGGAAGCGCTGATCGACTCGGCGCTGATTGCAGCCGCGTACTTTGGTGCGTACACGCTGCGCCACAATTTCCGGATTCAGGAGTGGGAGTTGGCGGGAATGATCCGCAGCCTGCCAGCTGTCTGGATTGCGACTTACGCGGCGTTCGCGATCACGGGTATCTACCGGGGGATCTGGCGCTACACTGGACTTTCCGACGGCATCCGCTTCGCCAATGGCGCCGTGCTCGCGGGAATATTTCTCGTTGCCGCATCGACCATGCTGCCGATTGCGCTGTCGGGATCGATTCTCGTGCTTTTCGTCATCCTGCTGTTCAACCTCCTCATCATCACGCGCTCGTCATTCCAGTCGATTCGCAAAGGTCTGATGCTGCTCGCAGACCCCAGCCAGCGCGTGCTGGTCGTGGGAACGGGCAGAATGGGAACGGCGGCCGTCGGCTATCTCTATGCCGAAAATAGGCGCGGTTTCCGGCTGATCGGTTTCCTCGACGACGATGCAACAGAACGCACTGACAAGGACGCCGCCGGTCAGCGCGTGCTGGGCCGCCTTGCGGACATTGCGTCGGTATTTCG